>JBEPZQ010000001.1:0-19816 GCA_041640755.1 Thermodesulfovibrio sp.
TTACCTCCATATCCTCGCAATTAAGTAACATATTTAAAATATCCATTGATAGCGTTATACCAGCTAATATTTTTTTTACTTCACTCCTGTAGTTTTTCAATCCACTTAAAAACTTGTCTTGATTAATTTCTATTAATGAGATAATGATTGCCTCAATGATGTCTGGATAAATTTCAATATCAAGTTGCTTTAGCAGTGGTTCAAATGCTTCTTCATCTCTAATCATTCCGAGTGCCTCTATAGCTGCTTTGCGTACATTTGCATCTGGATCTTCTGTGCTTTTTCTAATAAGTGCCTGTACTGCTTCATAATCAGCAATTTCGCCAAGAGCCTTTGCTGAGGCTATTCTTATATCTCTCTTTGTATCTTCTAAAAGTTTCAACAAAATTGGCACAGCTTTCTTACTTCTCATCATGCCAAGTGTTCTTATTATAAAAGCCTTTGCCCTGTATTTTAACTTGTCCTTTTCAAGAAGAAATATTAATTCATCTTCAGAATCAATTTTCAAAAGCGTATCATGAAGCATGCTTATTTTCTCATCATAGTCAAAACAAGATGGATCCAGTGCTCCGGCTTCTTCTATTATTAATGGTATAGCCTCTGTTAAATTTGTTAGCTCAATGCCTTTCAATGCTAATATTTTTTCTTCCCAATCTCCCTCTTTAAAAATTGATATAAGAATATCTTTAACTTCAGTATTAGGTGGAATTATGTCAACTCTTATTAAAGATTTTATGATTTCTATTTTTTCATCCCGAGTTGCCATAGGGAAGTATTTTAAAAGGGGATCAATGATTTTTTCAGTTCCAATTTTTCCAAGAGTCTCTATTGCTTCAGATTTTATAAGTAAAGAATCTGTGGTAAGAAGAAGTTCACCTATTGCATCTATAGCTTCTTCAGCCTTTAAGTTTGCCAATGCCTGAAGCACATAGAAAACAACCCATTCTTCATCTTGAAGTGCTTCAATTAATGCAGGAGTAGCTTTTTTATACTGCGTCTCTCCAATTACTCGTGCAGCAGCAGCTCTTACATTTGCATTTGGGTCTTTGAGCAAGGGAATGGAATAGGAAATATCAAATCCCTCCTTTATGTCAGCCATTAAATCAAGGGCAAATTTTCTTATGTCTGGGTCTTTATCCTGCAAAAGTGGATACAGAAGATTCGGAGCTTTTTTTGCTACCTCAGTTAAAATAAGAAGGGTTGTATTTCTTAAATAAGCCTCATTTTCCCTAAGGAGTGGTAAAACCATGTATGTTACTATTTCGCCTGGATTTACAAGGAAATTTTCTGAATCCGAAATTCCTATTGTAATCAAAGATTGAGAAGCTGCTTCCTGTACTGCAGGACTCTCATCTCTTAAGGCTTTTATAAGTGGATATATAGCTCTTTCATCTGTGTATGCAAGTTCTTCTGCTGCTTCTCTTCTTTTGGAGGAGTCTGGATCGTTCAGCAAAATAAAGACCAATTTTTTTATTCCCTTTTTCATGATATGCCCTCCAAAATTCAAAAATTATTTAATTGCCAAAAATTTTTCTATATTATATCAAAAATTTTTATTTTTTTTAACTTTTGTCAAGGAGATTTTTTAATTTAACCAAAATTTTTCCATGAAGTTGACTTACCCTTGAGACAGAAACTCCCAAGATTTGGGCAATTTCTTTCATATTCAGCTCTTCAAAATAATAAAGGGATATCAATAGTTTTTCCTGCTGAGGTAGTTGTTCTATTGCCTTTGCGAGTCTGTCTTTGAGTTCTTTAAAAGTTATTTCATCAAATACATTTGTCTGTTCTGAGATTACATTGAGAAGATTTAATTTATCGCCATTTTCGCCTTCTATGTTTTCATCCAAGCTTATTATGTCAGAAGCCCTGATGCTTTGATAAACATTTTGCAGTTCTTCAGATGTAATGTTAAGATGTGATGCAATCTCTTCATCAGTTGGCTCATCTCCTTTATTTTTTAGCTCTGTGTAAGCTTTTTTAACATCCTCTATCTTTTTGCGGAACTCTTTTGAGAATACATCGCAGGAGCGAATTTCATCAAGAATAGCTCCTCTGATTCTGTAATCTATGAAAGATGCAAGGGGCACATTCAAAGAAGGGTTGTATCTGTTTAGTCCTTCCAGTAATCCCTTTATGCCAGCTGAGATTAAATCTTGAACTTCTAACAAATTCTGAACACAATAATGGTATCTTAAAGCATAATGCTTTATTTTCGGCAAAAACTGTTGAATGATTGCCTCTTTTTCCTGTTCCGTATAATTCATTCCATATTTTAACGATTAAATGCTTTTTTTAGAAAGAACTGCATTCCTCCTTTAAATAAATTAACCTCTTTGCCAAGAAGTCTCCTTGCTATATCAGTAAGTTTTTTTGAAAAATCGGATGTAGGATAGAGATTTACATATGGTTTTTGAGTTACAATTGCGTCTTTTACTTTTTCATCATAGGGTAAATAACCCATGTAATCAAGGGATATTCCCAAAAATCTCTCTGCTACCATAGATAGCTTTTTAAAAGTAGCAGTTGCTTCCACATTCTTCCTAACATTATTAACAACTATACGGAAATTCTGTTCTCCGTGCTCTTTATAGAGAACTTTAATTAGAGCATAAGCATCAGCAATGGAAGTTGGCTCTGGAGTGACAATCACAATATTGTCATGGGCAGCTGAACAGAAAAATGTTACATTATCAGATATTCCAGCTCCAGTATCAATGAGGAATATATCGTAATCTGAGTCAAGGCTATCAAGTTCTTCAACGATTTTCATCTTGCTTTCAAAGGAAAGTTGGGTCAGTTCTCTAATCCCAGAACTTGCAGGTATAATATCAATTCCTTCCTTTGTCTGCACAATAATATCCTTTATTGACTTTTCTCCGGCAATCAGATGTTTTATGTTATATTTTGGAGCTATACCAAACATTATATCAATATTACTTAAACCAATGTCAGCGTCCATAAGAAGCACTCTTTTTTGAAGAGTTCTAAAGACAATTGCTATGTTTGTTACAAAATTTGTTTTTCCTACGCCTCCCTTTCCACTGGATACAGATATTATTCTTGGGATATTACTCTTCATACCATTAGTTTTCACATACACCTCCAACTACAAGATTTTTTATTGAACTCGGAGGTATTACTTTAGCATTTTCATCCAGATATGCGCCCAAAGACAGAAAGCTGACTGGTTTTCCTGAGAGAACTGCTACATTGTATAAATTTCCATAATTGGATGTTAAATCAATTTTGGAAAATCCTATGCAATCCACAGCTGTGTTGTCCATTGTTTTAAGTATTCTAAAGTTTGCCTGTTTTGACATTGTAGCATCAATAACAAGACATTTCCTAAGAGGTGTGTCTTTTAGTAAATGCTTAAGTTCTGTTGCATAATTTATGTTGCCATCACCGGGTGTGTCAATTAGTATCTTGTGCTTTTCAATTTCTTTGTGAATTATTTTGTATAATTCCTTAGGCTCTCTTACTATTGTTGCCTTGCATTTTAAAATTGATGCCATTTCTTTTACGCTCGCAACCGAGCTGATTCTTTCATCAAGGGAAACAATCATTATTTTTTCATTATTTGCTCTTAGAAGTCTTCCCAATTTAAATACAGTTGTAGTCTTACCAACACCGGGCAGTCCATAGAAAATAAAGCCCCTTTCTTCGTTGAAAGGTTTTGGAGGAGTTTTTATTTCCCTCTGGATAACATCTCTTAATTCATCCATATCTTTTGCTTTCTCTAAAAGCATAAGAGCAAGATGAGGCTCAATGTTATTTTTTATGAGCAGGTTATAAAAGCTAACCTTCGAATTATCATTGAGAGTTGGAAAAAGTTTCGTTACGCTTTCTCTAAGCATGGCTATCTCAAATTTTAATCGCTCAACTTCTTTGTGCAAAGCAGAATCGCCATTCGCTATATTCAGCTTATTTATAGAAGGAGTATCTTCTTCATCTACCGCAGCTGTAACTTCAATAAAGGTCTCACCTGACAAGGGATCCTTTTTTGAATTATTTGAAAGTATTACTGCATCAGGACCTAATTCTTGTTTTACAGTTTCTAAGATTTCTTTAAAGCTTTTTCCATGAAATTTTCTTATCCTCATTTATCCCTCCCTAATCGGGTTTTACAGTAGCAAGCATAAGTATTTTTACTCCAGAAGCTATTTCCTGAGGCGAAATAACAGGTAATGAAGGTGCTACCCTTTCTAAAGTTCTTCTTACAAATCTCCTTATTGCCTGAGAACAAATTAATACAGGCTGATAGCCCTTTATTGTCGCCTCATCTGCAATATTTTTTATTTTTTCAATTAACTTTTCCATCAATACAGGATCAGGAGCAAAATTTATGCCTTGTGGAGTGGTATGTAAAGACTCAATAAGAGTCTTCTCAACTGCTGGGTCAAAAAGTATTGCTGTAATTGTACCGTCAGGATTTTGGACACTCTTTGTTATCTGTCTTGACAGTGCCTGTCTTACATATTCTGTGAGTAAATCCGGGTCCTTTGTAACTGACGCATACTCTGACAATGTTTCAAGAATTGTCTGCAAATCTTTTATAGAAATCCTTTCTCTTAGAAGATTCTGCAAAACCTTCTGAACCTGCGAAAGGGTTAATTGATTTGGAATTAAATCATCAACAACACGGGGATGGGTTTTTGCTAAATTATCAAGCAGTCTTTGGGTTTCCTGTTTTCCAAGAAGTTCGTAACCATAATTTTTTATGATTTCCCTCAGATGTGTCACAATAACTGATGGAGCATCAACAACAGTAAAGCCAAGCATCTGAGCCTTTGACACGTCTTTTTCCTCTATCCAAAGGGCATCAACCTGAAAAGCAGGGTCTTTGGTAGGAATTCCGTCAAGTCCTTGATTAAGCTTTGCGCCAATTGCGAGGAATCTTCCCGGATATATCTCACCTGTTGCTATCTCAACTCCTTTGATAAGTATGCTATACTGAGATGGCTTTAACATAAGGTTGTCTTTTATGTGAATAGATGGCACGATATAGCCCATATCAATAGCTATCTGCTTTCTTAAAGAACGAATTCTGTCAACCAGTGAGCTTTCACCTTCAACGAGGGGAATAAGATTGTAGCCGATTTCCAGAGAAATAGGATCAACTCTGAGAAGACTCTCAAGTTGCTCCTGCAGACTTAAAGGTTTTTGCTCTTCTTCAGCTGGGGCAACCTCCTTTTCCTCTTTTTTCTCCTTAGTAATCATAAGATAGGCAATTGCACCTGAGACTATGGCAATAAGAATAAATGGCAGATGTGGAAGCCCTGGTATTAAGCCAAGTAAAAATAAAACGCCAGCTGCGGTTGCGAGAGTTTTTGGGCTTTTAAAAAGTTGATGAAGAATATCTTGTCCAAGATTTGACTCTGTAGCAGCCCTTGATACAACAATACCTGCTGCAGTAGATGTTATAAGAGCTGGAATCTGGGCTGCAAGTCCATCACCAATTGTAAGAATAACATAGGTCTGCACAGCATCTGAAATTGACATCCCCTTTTGCAAAGCTCCAATTAGAATTCCGCCGATGATGTTTATGATCATGATTATTATAGCTGCAATGGCATCTCCTCTTATGAATTTGCTTGCACCGTCCATTGCTCCGTAAAAATCTGCCTCTCTGCTAATCTCTTCTCTTCTTCTTCGTGCTTCTTTGTCATCAATAAGTCCAGCGTTTAAATCAGCATCAATGCTCATTTGTTTCCCTGGCATTGCATCAAGGACAAAACGGGCTGATACTTCAGCAATTCTTCCAGCTCCCTTTGTGATGACTATGAAGTTGATTATGACGAGAATCAAGAATATTATTAATCCTACAATAAAGTTTCCACTGACAACAAATTCTCCGAAGGCTTTTATAACCTTTCCCGCAGCCTCTGTTCCGAGCTCACCCCTTGTAAGAATTAAACGAGTTGAAGCGATGTTTAAAGATAGCCTCATAAGGGTTGCGATGAGTAACATAGACGGAAATACTGAAAAATCAAGTGGTCTTCTTACATAGGATGCCACAAGTATTATAAGGATTGACAACGTTATGCTCATTGTTAATGAAAGATCAAGTAAAAAAGGAGGTATTGGCACTATCATAAAGAGTAAGATTAGAATAATGCCTATTGCTACTATAACATCACTCTTTATATATGCTAAAAAGTTCATATTCCTTTTCTACCTCTAATCATGCACCAGCCACCATTTTACCCTTAAGCTTATAGACATGTGCTAAGATCTCTGCAACAGCCTTGTAAAGGACTTGTGGAATTTCACCACCTATGGGAATTTTATAAAGAGCCCTTGCAATTGGTTTGTTTTCATATATTGGGACTCCAGCTGCCCTTGCAATCTCTTTAATTCTTTCAGCAAGTAAATTTGCACCTTTAGCAACAACCTGTGGTGCATTCATTTTTTCAGAGTCATACTTTATACAAACAGCTATGTGTAAAGGGTTTGTTATAACAACATCTGCCTTCGGAACTTCCTGCATCATCCTTTTTCTTGCCATTTCTCTCTGAAGACTTCTAATTCTTGCTCTAACCATTGGAGAACCCTCTGTTTCCTTGAATTCTTCTTTTACTTCCTGCTTTGTCATTCTTAAATTTCTCTCATACTGCCATCTTTGATAAGCAAAATCCATACCTGCAAAAACAGTAAGCATGATTAAACAGGCAAGAACAAGGATGTGTATAAATTCAAATGACTGACCTGCAATTGCCTTTACATTCATATCAATAAGAAGCGGTAAGATAACGCTATACTTTTTAATAATTAGATAGATGATGAATCCTAAAGCTGTCAATTTTAAAACACCTTTTAAGGTTTCAAAAACAGCGTTTAGAGAAAACATTCTCTTTATGCCTTTTATTGGGTCTATGCGGGAAAGATTTGGGACAAGGGGAGCTCCTGTAAATAGAAAACCCGTTTGAATGAAATGGACAATTAAAACACTAAAAACTGTGAGTGCAGCTATAGGGAGAAACTTTATTAAAAACCAGATAGCTTCTTCTTTTAAAATTGATAAAATTGCACCTGATGCAAAATAAGGGCTTTTAATTCTCAGAAAGGCTTCTTTCATGTGATTCATAATTGATAAAAGAAAGCTGCCTGAGAAGGCAAAATAAAGAAAAATCATCCATGTTCCAGTAATACTCGTAAGTTCTCTGCTTCGGGGAACTTCACCTTTCTGTCTTGCCTTTTCCCGCCTTCGCGGGGTAGCTTGTTCAGTTCGTTCCTGTAGTTCTTCTGGCATGGATTACCTCAGCAAAGCAAACAAAGCATCTTTTAATTTCAATAAAAGTTTAGCAAGCACCATTGTAAAAATTGGAGTGCTGAGCCAAAGCACAGCAATGCCTGTTGCAAGAAGTAGGGGGAATCCAACAAAAAATACATTTGCTTGCGGCATTATTCTGGATAAAAATCCAAGTCCGATATTCATAAGGACCTGTACAAGCAAAACAGGTGCCGCAAGTTTCAGCGCAAAGGGAAACATTATATATGAAAACTCAATTATATTGCCAGCAAATGAGGATTTGAATGGGAATTCAAAGCTTTTAACCATTAACTCAATCAGGCTTAAATGAAGGTCAAGGGAAAAGAAAAGGGCAATTGTAAACATTTCGTAAAAAATAGTCAGAGGTCCCATAATTTCCTCAAACTGAGGATTAAAAACATTGGCAACTAAAAAACCTATCTGAAAGCTCATCCACTGAGAAGCCATCTCTACTGCTGAAATAACAATTCTTACCATCAAACCAACAGCAATTCCGAAAAGTAAAGCATCAAAAAGAGACAGCAAAAAATTCTCCTCCCTTTTTGGCACATAATCAAGTATAGCAAGGGAGACAGCTAATGCAAAGAAAAATCTGAATGTTAAAGGCACTGTTTTGCTCCCTAAATAGGGAAGGAAGAAAAGAATTATTGATACCCTGATAAATACTGGAATAAAACTGTAAAAATTTGTTGTCAAAGCCTCAAGATAATTCATTTCACATACATAGGAAGATTTTCAAAAATCCCTCTTGTAAACTTTGTCATAATATTGACAATCCAAGGAAGGGTAAGCAGAAGTGTTAAAAACACTGCAAACACCTTAGGCACAAAGCTTATAGTCATTTCTTGCAATTGTGTAATTGCTTGAAAAAGTCCAATTAAGAGTCCTACAAGGAGACTTACTAAAAGAACAGGTCCTCCAACAAGTAAAATTGTCTCAAATGTTTGCTTGGAAATATAATTTAAAAGCTCTACTGTCATTTAAAACCTCCTGCAAGAGAACCTATAATAAGTTCCCATCCATCTACAAGAACAAACAGTAACAATTTAAAAGGCATTGAAATCATAACTGGTGGAACCATAAACATTCCCATTGAAAGCAAAATGCTTGCCACAACAATGTCTATTACCAAAAAAGGCAAGAAAATCAAAAATCCTATCTCAAATGCCCTTTTAAGTTCTCCTAATGCAAATGCTGGTACAACAATTTTCATTGGAAGGTCCATTGGAGTAGCTGGTTTTACTTCAGTTTTTGAAAGTTTTAGGAAAAGGGCAAGGTCCTTTTCCCTTGTCTGTTTAAGCATAAATTCTTTGAAAGGAACTGATGCTCGGCTTATAGCCTCTTCCATTGTTATCTCCTTTTTTGACAGAGGAATATAGGCTTCATTGTAAACCCTGTCAACTGTTGGAGACATTATAAAAAGTGTAAGAAAAAGAGCTAGTCCAATAATTACCTGATTAGGTGGAACAGTTGGAGTTCCAAGTGCCTGCCTTAGAAGGGAAAGAACAATAACAATTCTTGTAAAGGATGTCATCATTATAAGGACTGCTGGAAGAAAACTAAGCAGAGTGATAAATACAAGAAGGTCAACCGCTGAGGAAAAACCAAAAAGTCCTCCTCCTGCCTGAGGTGCTGCATAGGAAAAGGAGGGAAACAGCAAAAATAAACTGAAAAGACTGCCTTTAAATATCTTTTGCAGTTTAGATTTTTTCTCCTCAGGCTCTTTCTCAAAAATAGTCTCTATTTTTTCTGCATCAAGCTTTGTGATTAGATTAATTCCATTTTCCGTAATTCCAAGCAAATAATACTCGTCAAAGGCTTTTACAACTCCAATTCCCTTTTTGTATCCTATGGGCTGATAATAAAGCATACGAATGAATCCACTTCCAGCGGTTATTTTACCTTTCATCATTCTTAGAACGAAATATAGCACTGCTATCACAATCAAAAGGGAAATTATGACTTTCAAATACTCCATTTTTTCACCTATCCAAGCTGTTTTACTCTTTCTTGAGGGCTGATGATATCAGTTATTCTTATTCCAAACTTTTCGTTTACAACAACAACCTCACCTCTTCCAATCAGTTTTCCGTTAACATAGACTTCCATTGGCTCTCCAGCAAGTTTGTCAAGGGCAACAACTGAACCTTGAGTTAACTGAAGAAGCTCCTGCACAAGAATTTTCGTCCTACCTATTACAACAACGACTTCAAGGGGAATGTCCAGTATGAACTCTATATCTCTCATAGTTTTCTTTTCCTGTGTTGGAACAAATTCGTTTATGCTTGGAGAACTTATTTCTTGCTGAGCTTTCATTGCTCTTTCCATCTCAAGAGCCTTTTCCATATCAAGCTCTTCTTCAAGCTCTTGTTGAAGCTCTTCTTGGGATGTCTGCTCAACCTTCTCCTCTTCCATTTTTACACCTCCCCTGTTATTTTGATTGCATAATTTCCTTTAAATGTGCCTAATACACCCTTAAATTTAGGCACTCCCTCCACAAGAACTTCTAAATCTTCATCAATTCTTTTTGAAAGCGTCAAAACATCACCCTTTTTAAGATTGATAAGGACTTGAAAATCTATTTTTGCCTTTCCAAGCACAGCCTCAATCTCAACAGGAGCATGTTTTATGTTTTCTTTAAGCCTATTTATCCATTTCATGTCCATCTCATCCCTGTCTGCAAGAAATGCGCTGTAAAGCTTGTCTTTAATTGGCTCCACAGAGGAATAAGGAATGCATACCAAAATTTTACACTCCCTTGTTTCAATTTCAAGCGTGAACTCAGTTTCAATAACAACATCAACAGGAGTCACTATTGTTACAAACTGAGGGTTCATCTCACTTCTTATATAATGGGGCTTAATCGGAAAAATTGGTTTCCACGCATCCTCCATTGCATCTAAAAACATCATCACCACTTTGTGAATAATTCTCTGTTCAATTGGTGTGAATTCTCTTCCCTCAGGCTTATAATAGCCTTTTCCTGAGCCACCAAAATAAAATTCAATGAGCGTAAAAATCATTGGTGCATCAAATGCTACAAGGCTAAATCCTCTTAGGGGCTCAAGTTTTATAATATTTAGGTTTGAGGGAAAGGGAACAGAACGCAAAAAGTCATAGAATTTAGTTATATTTACGTTAACATTGACTACATCAACGATTTTTCTGATGTCAGATGCAAGGCTGACCCTAAAACTTCTCGCAAGTCTTTCATTGATGATATCAAGGGAAGGCATCTTCCCTCTGACAATTTTTTCTTGAGAAGTAAAATCATAAACTCTTATGCCAGACGGAGCTTCTGCGGTTTCAGTTTCAACTTCTCCGCCTTCAATGCCTTTTAATAGGGCGTCTATTTCATCCTGTGAAAGAATTTCGTCTGCCATGGCTTATTGCATCACAAAATCTGTTAAATAAACGTTTAAAACGCTATTTTCACCAAGAACCTGATTAGCTCTCATTTTGATCTCGTCCTTTACTATGAGCTTTCCTTCAGGAGTTATGAGTTCTTCGGATGACTTGCTTGATAAAATTGTTATGATCGCATCTCTTATCTGAGGAGTTTTTGCCTTTGCTGTTTCCATTAACTTGGGATTTGAAAGTTCAATTTGAATGCTTACCTTCAAATATTTTTGATCCATCAGATTAACAACAAAGGGTTCAAGGGCAAAGTTTACACCCTGTGCTTCCTTTGATTCTTTAGTGGCATGAGCTTTGTCTTTTTCTCCTCCTTTGTTTAAAAGGAAAAAGTATGCACCCGCACCCCCTGCTAAAAGAACCACCACTGCAATGATAATAATCAGCAGTTTTCCTTTTTTCTTTTTCTCTGGAGCTGGTGCCTGCTCTTGTTCTTCATTTTTTTCCTTTGCCATAACCTCCTCCTTAAAAGCTTTTTTCTAAATTTAAAACAAAAAGCAGATTTCATGCCAGAAATTATTTCACAACCATATTAAGGGTTTTTAATAGACCTCCTGTTAATCAGTTATTGCGAGCCTCACCGAAGGTGTGTGGCAATCTTGTCATCATAGTGCCATAGAGCGACAGTGCTACAGAGCGACAGAGTTTATTTTAAGAAAAGATTGCTTCGGCATCCTAACGGATGCCTCGCAATGACTGATAAAAGCGTCAATGCGAAGACTTCCCCTTTTCAGTCATTGCGAGGATGCCCCCACCTCGTCATTGCGACTCCGAGCGAAGCGAGGAGGAAGCAATCTCGCCTTTTTTCACATACACATACACTTGCACTAATAATTGACTGTTAATAATTTGACACTTTTGTTTATTTGTCTGACACTATCTCATGAACCATCTTTTGATTTCACAAAATGGAACAAATCTTTTTAATGGCCTTCCGTGTGGACAATGGTCAGGGTCTTGAGTATTACCGAGTTCGATGAGTAATTTTTTTATTTCAAAGGAATTAATAGGATTGTTTGCCCTTAATGAGCTGTGACAGGCAATTGTAGCAGCAATTTTTCCTTTAATATCTGCAAAGTTTGGTTTTATAATCTCTTCTTTAATTTCCGAAGCTATGCTTTCTATAATGCTTACAATATCCGCATTTTTTAGAAATTGTGGGATTCCTCTTACAATAACAGAGTTGTTGCCAAAATCTTCAGCTTCTATCCCAAGTTCTCTTAATATGGAGAGATTATCCTTAATAATAGCGTAATCTTTTGGATTTAAATTTATAATTTCAGGGAAGACAAGTCTGTAAATGTTATCAGACATTCCTTTTAGAAGTTTTTCAAAGTTAATTCTTTCATGGGCTGCATGATAGTCAAGAAAAAGAATTCCGTCTTCCTGCTTGATTGCAATAATCGCATCCCCAAGATTTAAAAACTGAACAGGCTCCTCCTTTGTTAAAAAGAATTCGCCTTTAAAAAGAGGCGATTGTTCAAAATTACTGCTATTTGTGCTTTTATCCCAAATCCTCTCGCTCTCTGCAACAAAAGATGGCTCTGTTTTCTCGCTTAAAGCAGATATTTTAAAAATTAATTCGCTTATCAAGTTTGGCTCTCTAAATCTTATCTCCTTTTTTGCTGGATGCACATTGAAATCAACCTTTTCAGGAGGAAGATAAATAAAGATTGCAAACTGAGGGTGCATATCCCTGACTTGAAAAGCTTTATATAGGCTGGATGTAACAATAGAATCTTTGACAGGTCTTTTATTGACAAAAATCAGCTGTCTCATTCTGCTTCTTCGTTGAAGTTGTTCCTTTCCCCAGAAGAGTTCTATTTTATAACCTGCCTTTGATATGCTCCTGAATTCACTATTTTCTATGAAATCATGACCAAGTATCTGTGAAATCCTTTCTTGTAGAGAAGCTGCTTTTGGAATGTTTAATATCTCTTGTCCGTCAATGTTCAAATAAAAAGCTATTTGAGGAAAAGCAATTGCATAATTCTGAACAGTTTCAATAATATGGGCTTTCTCTGTTGCAGGAGCTTTCAGGAATTTCTTTCTAACGGGCGTATTAAAAAATAAATCATTTATCTGTATGCTTGTGCCCTTTGTTACCGCTGGTTTTTTTTCAACTATTTCACCGGCAATTAAATAAAGCTCTGTGCAAAGAGGCTCATCTCTGTGTTGAGTAGTTATTCTTGTTTTGCTTATCTGGGCTATTGAATATAGAGCTTCACCCCTGAAACCAAGAGTTTGAATTCTGAAAAGGTCTGATTCTTTCTCTATTTTGCTTGTTGCATGTCTTTGAAAGGACAGTTCAACATCTTCTGATGAAATTCCTTCTCCATCATCAATAACTTTTATCTCAGCAATGCCATACTCTTTTACATAAACAGAGATAGAGTGCGAATCTGCATCTATTGAGTTTTCAATAAGCTCTTTGATAACTGAGGCAGGTCTTTCAACAACCTCACCTGCAGCAATTTTACCTATCAGTGCTTCTGGTAATATTTTAATTTTCTTCATTACCACCAAGGTCCGTATTCAAACCACCATCTTGGAGAGCCATACCAAAACCAAATTGATGGGCGAATGTAGGGATAGTAGTATCTTTTTTTCCACAAATAAATCGCCTTTGCCTCTAAAAAGGGAAAACTATAGGGCATTTCATCAATTTTGCCTTCCAAAAATCCTTTAAACTGACCAACAGCAGTAAGATATCTTCCCTTTGAGTATATGGCACAGTCAAGGAAATTTTTTGATTTTACAACAAATCTGCCCTCTGAGACATCTTTTTCCTGAGGATATCCTTCGTTGTCAAGGGGCAGATACAGGATTTCAATATAAGTGCCATCCTGAGCATTTGAGCAGTTTGTTATTCTTCCTCCCCAAAGAAGCACTACATCTGTGTATCTGGAAGGGTTATTTTTTATTTGTGCGAGGGATATGTGTTTCTCAGCTGGAATATCACGAAGGGGTTTTGGTAGGGTTGCGCAACCAGCAAGCAGAAAAAGTATAACAATCCCTAAAACAAATCGCCTCATACCTTTATTATATCAATGTTATGTTAAAATAAAAAGTTACCTGGATTGAGTGATTTTTTATATAAAAAATTTAGCGTGTCATTGCGAGGCATCCTCCTCTTCGTCATTGCGAAGCATCCGATAGGATGCCGAAGCAATCGTAGAGACTGCTTCGCCTCCTTTGGAGGCTCGCAGTGACGATGTGGGGCATAAAAAAGCGAGATTGCTTTCTTATCGCTTTGCTTGAAGTCGCAGTGACATTTGAGGATCGCCTAATTTAGGAATTAATAAACGGAGGTTGCAGATGAATAAAGTTTTAATGAAAGGTAATGAAGCAGTAGCAGAATCAGCCATTAAAGCAGGTTTACAATTTTATGCGGGATACCCCATAACACCTCAGAATGAAATTCCAGAAATATTATCAAAGCGTCTTCCAGAGGCCGGAGGAGTATTTATTCAGGCAGAAAGCGAAATTGCTGCAATAAATATGATTTACGGAGCATCAGCTTGTGGTGCAAGGGTTATGACATCGTCAAGTTCTCCGGGAATAAGCTTAAAGCAAGAGGCAATTTCATACATGGCAGCTGCTGAGCTTCCTGCTGTGATAGTAAATATGATGCGTGGTGGACCGGGTCTTGGTAACATATCAGGAAGTCAGGCGGATTATTTTCAAGCTGTAAAGGGTGGTGGACATGGCGATTATCGCCTATTAATATATGCTCCATTCAGCGTTCAAGAGTTGTGGGACTACACAATTCTTGCCTTTGAGAAGGCAGATGAGTGGAGAAATCCTGTAATGATTCTCGGTGACGGTGTAATTGCTCAGATGATGGAACCTGTTGTTCCTCATATACCTTTAATTAAAAAATTTGATAAGTCCTCATGGGCTTTAACAGGCGCTAAGGGAAGACCTTCAAGATTTATAAGAACTCTGCTTATGGGCGAAGGAGAACTTGAAAAGCATAATTGGAAATTACAGAGAAAATATCAGCAATGGAAAGAGAAGGAAGTAAGATACGAGACATATCTTATTGATGACGCAGAGGTTGTTGTTGTTGCATTTGGCTCAGCAGCAAGAATTTCTCTTTCAGCAATAAGAAAGCTTAGACAAAGAGGAGTAAAAATTGGACTTTTCCGTCCAATAACCCTATTTCCTTTTCCTGAAGACCCCATCAGGCAGATTGCAAGAGAAGTTGAAAAATTAATAGTTGTGGAATTCAATGCTGGGCAAATGGTTGAAGATGTAAGACTTGCGGTAAATGGCATCTCTGAAGTTTCTTTCTACGGAAGACCGGGTGGAAGCATTGTAACAGATGACGAAGTATATGAAGCTCTTTCTGAGCATTTAAAAACAGAGATGGTATTTGTTTCTGCTAAATAAAAAATGAATTTTGAAAATATGACTAAATTTATTTTGACTGTAGTTGTTGTTACAGGCATTTTATTTATATTTAGAGCTTTTTTATTCAAGTTTCTGCACAGATGGGCAAGCAAGACACAAACAGATATTGACAATATTATAATTAACACCATCAAAACCCCATTTGTATTATTGTGTGTTGGAATAGGTCTTCATGTTGCTGTAGAAACTTCAGAAATTCCTACGAAATACAGCTTTTATCTGATTAAGATAATCCACACACTGTTAGTCTTATTTTTCACAATAGCAGTTGCTAATGTTTCTACTCAGCTTTTCACAAAATATATAGAGAAAAAAGAAATATCAATTCAATCAACGAGTTTGTTAAATATTATTATTAAAATCGCAATCTATCTCATTGGCTTCATTATAATTTTAAGCATTTTTGGAGTCTCCATAGCTCCATTAATTACTGCTCTTGGAATTGGAGGCTTAGCAATAGGTCTTGCTCTTAAAGATACGCTTGAGAATCTTTTTGCTGGAATTCATATAATGACAGAAAAAACAGTCAGGGTAGGAGATTTTGTCCAAATTGATAAGGGGCAGGAAGGATTTGTTGAGGACATATCTTGGAGGACTACGAGAATAAGAACTCGCCAAAATAATATGATAGTAATACCAAACAGTAAACTTGCGCAGAGCATTGTAGTAAATTATCACTTGCCTGAAAAAAGGATGGCTCTTCAAATACCAATAAGTGTTAGCTATTCTTCAGATCCGGAAAAGGTTGAAAAAATTCTTATTGAAGAGACCAAAAAAGCTTTGAATGAAATTCCCGGACTCCTTCCTGAACCAGAACCCTTTGTAAGATTAATTCCGGGATTTGGTGAAAGCTCTCTTGATTTCACGCTTATATGTCAGATTAGCGAGGTCAGTGATCAATTTATAGTTCAACATGAGTTGCGCAAGAGAATTTTTAAAAGATTTATTGAAGAAGGTATAGAGATTCCTTTCCCTCAAAGAGTTGTTTGGTTAAAGAGGGAAAACTGAGTGAGTATAATGGTATAATGTTTTATTAACAAAGAGTTAGGAGGAAAGCATGATAAGATTTGAAGAATTACAAATGAGACTGGTTGACTCTGCTAAAAATTACCTTAATGTATTTGATTTGGCAACCCTTGTAGAACAATATTCCCTAAATAAAGAAAGCAAAATCAGCATGTCATTACCAGAACTCAGACAACCATATCCTCTTTCTGCAACGATTTCGTTTTCCTATGATGTAGAACAATCAAGCATATCATCTTGGTCAGATCCTGAGCTTGACGAAGAACTTGACTATGCTGTTGACATTGAGATTTCAATAAATTTGCCATTTGTTCAGTCTTATAACGAAATAGCGGATATTTTTGATGAAATAGTAAGTAAATATGAGGAGCTTGACCCGCTTTTAATCAAAAAAGAGTTTTACGGAAGGAACGAAATTGCAGGAGAGGAATATGAAATCATGTATTCTATAACAATTGACAACGAAGACATAAATAATCCTGGATTTTTTGAAGAGATGTTCTTTGATTTAGGAAATATTTTAAAATTAATTTATGACAGGTCAAAATTTTATATTGATATGACATGGTATGGGGAAAGGGAAGATGAGAGTTTTTAAAGACATAAAATTTGTGCTTTTAGACATGGATGGCACAATCTTAGATAAATACTATGATGACTACTTCTGGGAAGTTTATGTGCCAATGAAATATGCAGAAAAAGAAGGATTAAGCTTTGAAGAGGCACAGAAAATTCTTTTTTCAATGTACAAAGCAGAAGAGGGAACATTAAACTGGACTGACATTGATTTCTGGAGCATGAAAACTGGACTGGATATTTTTAAATTAAAAAAAGAAGTTTCTCATCTTATCAATCCTCACCCAGACACTGAGGACTTTTTAAAATTCATCAGCTCCAATGGTAAAAAGGTCTATCTTGTCACCAATGCTCACAACAAGGTTATGGAGCTAAAGTTACAAAAAACTGGATTACGGAAGTATTTCCACTCTACATTTACTTCCTTTGATATAGGTTGTCCAAAGGAGAAAACGGATTTCTGGATAAAGCTCTCTGAATTAATTCATTTTGAGCCAGAAAATTCAATGTTTATAGACGACACCGAAGAAATTCTTCACACAGCCAAAAATTCTGGAGTTAAACTTCCAATCCTTCGGGCAGTATCAAGTTCAAAGGCTAAACCAAAAAAATCCGAAAAATTCCTTACAATCTATAACTTTTATGAGCTTTTAAAAAGCTAAATCAAAGCCTTATTATATCAAGCCTAATTCTTTCTTGAGCCAGTTCTTGATTTTGTCGTTAATGGGGCAGATGTTATATTTTATGAGATGTTTGTTTTCATTTACAGCTTCTTTTAGCATCTCTTCTGGTATTTCTTCTATCTTAGCAATTGTCTCACTGAAATAATTAGCTTTCTGCATCATTAAAAATAGTTCTGGCTTTTTACCTGAGGTTTCAATATAAAAAACATATCCTTTAACAGGCTCCTTACATACAATATTTGAACCTTCCTGTACAAGTATTGGCTCCATTAACCTTGTGGGATCAAAATCCCAAAGAATATTCTGAATGTAGTAAGGCTCTTTTTTAATATCTTCAAAGCTTAAAAGCTCTTCCCAAATCATAATATCACCTCCCTCATTTTATTTATCTGCTTTTTTCCTTCTTTCTGGCACAACTTTGTATGGTATTTTACCTTCATTAAACTCTTTTGATACATAAAGCCCGCAATAACATCTTCCGTATTCTTTTATATCTTCCTCACTGTAAATGCAAGGGCAGATAATATCTTTGTCCCTTTCCTTGTCTCCTGATGCAAGTCTGCATGGACAGGAACGATATCCAAATCTTTGCTCATTTTTTAGAAGTCCTTCAATTAGTTCCATTACAAAATCTTTGTCTTTATTAAGCTCTAATCCTTTAGAAATGGCAAATTTATTAAGAATTTCGTAAAGCCTTTCTTTATCCATTTTATATTTCCAAAAGCTTTTTCAAAGCCTCCTCATCATATCCTACAACTGCCTTTTCAACTACAACAGTAGGAAATGTTTCTTCTGGATTAATCTTTTTAAGCTCTTTAAGTGCTACCCATTGTTCACCGCCCTCAAGGAGGTCAACCTCTATTAATTCATAGTCAACATTGTTAGAGTTAAGTAAATTTTTAACCTTTTTACATACAGGACAAGTGCTTAATGAATATAATTTAACTTTTCTAAGCATTGCCAGCTCTCTTATTTTTATTGAAAGTGTTATTAAGTGTCATTTCAATGTCTTCCAACATTTCAAAATTTGCCTCTCTTACCCTTTCAATTGGAAGTCCGAGCATTTTGGCAAGTTCCTCAAAGGGAATCTTTGAAACATAACAAAGTTCAGCTATAAGAATTTTAAGGGCATCGTCCTCTATAAAAGCTTTTAATTCAGGCTCGGATACTTCTACCTTGTCAATGGCTTCCTGAAAACTCATGCCGTTTTTAATGTTCAGTAGAATTTCCTGCATAGCTTTCTCATAAATTTTGCTCTCTTCATCTGAATATTCCCTGTAGATAAAATCAAAATCGTTCATTTTTTTCTCCTTTATTTGTCAGAATTTACATAAATCAAATATTTTGTCAGAACATTTTTCATCATCAATTTTATTTCTTCTTCTCTCACATCTTTTAAAACATCATTAATCCAGCATTTTTGTTCTTCTGATAATTCCCGCAACTTATTTTCAAATTTCCTATTTTTCCGTTGTTTATAAATTCTGCCAAATTTAAAAACAACATCCTTAATCCCATATTTAAGTAACTTGCTTAAAAAGTCATCCTTTAGGAGTATCAGCTCATTAAGCCAAGCATTTGAATCTACTATTACGATTAAAGTGTTTTCCTTTATTTCTTTTGGAAAAGTATGTTTTGCAATGGGAGCATTAAAAATGCTATCCCATTGCTTTCTCAACATTTTCAATACTACCGCATCCTCAAAACCTATGTTATTAAAAATCGGTGATAGTATAGAGGATAATTTTTCCATTACCGAGTGAACTTTAAATTAAACTGCCTTTTGAACATAACCAGAACGAAGACATCTTGTGCAAACATGAACTCTTTTTGGACCCTTTTCTGTGATGATTTTCATCCTTTGCAGATTTGGGTAAAAATATCTTTTTGTTTTGTTGTTTGCATGACTTACGTTTTGTCCTACGACCTTTTTCTTACCACATACATAACAAGTTGCCATCTCAAATCCTCCTTCAATTTGCATAGACTTATTTATTTATGATAACATTTTATTGAGTTGTTGACAAGGAGGGCGAAAAGTTTATGTCAGATACTGCTGTAAAAAGTATTGAATTAGCAAAGGAAATCGGAGTTAAACCTTCAGAGATTGTTAAATATGTTGAAGAATTACGAAATGTTCAATTCAAGAAAGGCACTACCAACATTAGGATAGAGCCTAATGATATAGAAAAGATTACCGAACTATCTAAAAGTTTCCAAGAGCTAGTTAATAATGGAGTTGCCTTTAGAACCCAATCCCTTGAGTATTACTACTCTAAACTTCCAGAATTGAGAGTTAATCTTCTTACAGAAGCCATGAATGATGCCAAGGCTAGGGCAGAGAAGATTGCCCAGAGTAGTGGGCAAAAGGTTGGTAGCCTAAAATCTGCAAGTATGGGAGTTGTTCAGGTCTTAGCGCCAAACT
>JBEPZQ010000001.1:19826-34197 GCA_041640755.1 Thermodesulfovibrio sp.
GAAAAGAAGGAAGAAAAAATAATTGAGAAAAAAGAGGAACAGATAAAACCAAAGGAAGAGATTGTTCCTGAGACAAAACCTACAAGCTTTGAAGATAAAGAACAACAGAAGATTTCAGAGAAGCCTAAAATATCACCAAAACAAATTATAGAAGAGGAAGTTAAGGAAGAAGATGATTTTGCCCTTCCAGGAAGATTTAGAAGAGAGATATCCTTTGAAAAAATTGAGAAAATAAAACCAAAGCCAGTATCTGCAAAGATTCCTCCTAAAAAAGTAGAGCCTAAAAAATGGCTTGATATAAAAGAACAAAAGAAAAGCAAAGATAAAAATAAAAAAGAAGAAGCAGTTCCTCCGCCTATAACAGCTCCAAGAAAAAAATCCTTAAAACTTGAAGAAGGAACAACAGTAAAAGAGTTTGCTGAGTTGATTGGTCAGAAGGTTTCAGATGTGATCAAAAAATTCATGGAACTTGGATACATGCCAACCATTAACCAACCTGTTGATTTAGATGCTGCACAGATTGTTGCAGAAAGCTTTGGAGTAAAAATTGAGCTTTCTCAAGCTCAGGAAATTGATGTCATAGAAGAAATTGAGGATCCACCTGAGTCATTAAAGCCAAGACCACCGATTGTGACTGTTATGGGACATGTTGATCATGGAAAAACTTCTTTGCTTGATGCTATAAGAAAAACAAAGGTAACTGAGCAGGAAGCGGGTGGCATCACCCAGCATATCGGTGCATACAAGGTAACTCTGCAGGGGAAAGACATAACCTTTCTTGACACTCCGGGTCATGAAGCATTTACAGCTTTAAGAGCAAGAGGAGCTAAGGTAACAGACATTGTCGTTCTTGTTGTAGCTGCTGATGACGGAGTAATGCCTCAGACAATTGAAGCAATTAACCATGCAAAGGCTGCAAATGTTCCTATAATTGTTGCTGTTAACAAAATAGACAAACCTGAAGCAAATCCCCAGAGAGTAAGAACTCAGCTAAGTGACTACGGAATTATTCCTGAAGAATGGGGAGGACAGAATATATTCGTTGATATCTCTGCAAAAAAAGGCATTGGTATAGAAAATCTACTTGAAATGATACTTCTTCAAGCAGAGATTATGGAGCTAAAGGCAAATCCAAACAGACCTGCAGTAGGTACAATTATTGAGTCAAGGCTTGACAAAGGACGTGGACCTGTTGCCACATTGATTGTACAGAACGGAACGCTAAGGATTGGAGAAGCTTTTGTTGCAGGAACAACTTATGGCAAAGTAAGGGCATTGATTGATGATACTGGAAAAAGAGTAAACGAAGCTCCGCCTTCAACTCCTGTTGAAGTTATCGGATTTGAAGAAGTTCCACAGGCAGGAGATGTTTTCAATGTTGTTGAAGACGAGAAAGTAGCCCGCCAAATAGCAAATTTAAGGGCTCAGAAAAAGAGACTCGCAGAAATGCAAAGGGCGCAGAAGATAACACTTCAGGATATATATGAGAAAATCAAAGAGGGAGAAGTAAAGGACCTCAATCTAATTATCAAAGGAGATGTGCAGGGCTCAGTTGAGGCTTTAAAGAAGGCAGTTGAGGATATTACCCATCCTGAAGTTAAGGTCAAGGTTATTCACGCTGCTGTTGGTGGAATTACTGAAAGTGATGTTAACCTTGCAGCAACAGCGAATGCGATTATCATTGGCTTTAATGTAAGACCTCAGACAAAGGCTCAAGAGTTAGCTGAAAATCTTGGGGTTGAGATAAAACTCTACAGCATTATTTATGATGTAATTGAAGATGTGAAGAAGGCTCTTGCAGGAATGCTTCAGCCTGAGATAAAGGAAAAGATTCTTGGAAGGGCTGAAGTAAGAGCGGTATTTAAGATTTCAAAAGTTGGAACAGTTGCAGGATGCTATGTATTAAATGGCGTAATATCAAGGGCAAGTGATGGCATCAGAGTGATAAGAGACAATATTGTTGTCTATGAGGGCAAAATAAGCTCTTTAAAAAGATTTAAAGAGGATGTTAGAGAAGTTCAGGCAGGTTATGAGTGTGGCTTGACAATTGAAAATTTCAATGACATAAAAGAAGGCGATATTCTTGAAAATTATGCATTAGAAAAAATAACCAAAGAATTGTAAAAATGCGACCATACAAAAGGTCTCAGAGATTAAGCGAATTATTAAAGGAAGAAGTTGCGGATATTGTTTTACACAAGATTAAAGACCCAAGACTTGGCTTAATAACACTAACAGCAGTTGAACTTACTGATGATTTAAGGCATGCAAAAGTTTTTTTCACAGTGCTAAAAGAAGAAGACAAAACTTTAACACTTCAGATTCTAAATGAGGCAAAGGGATTTGTGAGGGGTGAAATAGCAAAAAGGCTCAGAATAAAGATAATTCCCACATTTGAGTTTGTTTATGATGAATCCATAGACAGAGGATTCAGGATTGATAAACTTCTCAGAGAAATAAAAAAATCTTCGGAGGAAGCTTGAGCTTCCTTGAAATTGTTGAGACATTAAAAAAAGAGGACAATTTTTTAATACTTACGCACACAACTCCAGATGGAGACGCCTTTGGCTCAGCCATTGCTTTAAAACTTCTATTAAAAAGTCTGAACAAGAAAGCTGAAGTATATACAGAGCAGCCAATACCCTTGCAGTATAAATTTCTTCCACATATTGATAATCTTAAAGACCTCAAAAATCTTGCCCCCGAAGCTTTTAATGTTTTAGTTTTGGTTGATTGTAATAATCCATCCCGTGTAAACAATGATAAAAATCTTATTGCAAGTTTGAAAAATTTTTCTGGCAAAAGAGTCATCATTGACCATCACATTGAAGATAAAAAGAATGACTTTAATGCCTTAAAGTGGATAGAGCCTGAGGAATCTGCAACAGGTATTATGATTTATAAATTGATAAAGCACTTAAATATTGATATAAGCTCAGATATGGCAAAAGCCCTTTATACGGCAATTATTGTTGATACAGGCAATTTTCAATTTGACAACACTTCAGACAAGGTTCTTTCAATCGCAGCTGAACTTGTAAGAGCAGGTGCTAAACCTTCTTTTATTTATCAAAATTGCTTTGAGATGTGGCATAAGCAAAGATTTCAACTTTTTGTTAGAATGCTCAATAGGGTTGAAATAATCCCTCCTGTTGTCATAGGCTGTATTACAAAAAAAGATTTTGACGAGACAAAAACATCTGAACCTGATACTGAGAGATTTGTGGAATTTTTAAGAATTTTAAATGATATACAGATAGCAGCGCTTTTTAGAGAAATTGAAGAGGGATTTTTTAAAGTTAGTCTTCGTTCTAAGGGTGATATAGATGTGAGCTTAATATCAAGGGAGTTTGGAGGCGGTGGACATAAAAATGCCGCTGGATACAGAATTAGAGCAAATTATGAAGATGCCAGAAATGAACTTATTAAAAAAATATGGGAAAAATCGTAGCAATTGCGAGTCAAAAAGGTGGAGTAGGCAAAACAACAACAGCTATAAATCTTGCTGCCTGCCTTTCAGTTAAAGGGAAAAGGGTTCTTGTCATAGACTCAGATCCACAAGCAAGTCTTACCACAGGATTGGGAATCAGGAGAAATGGAGACAAAATTATAGGATTATACGAGCTTTATTCACAAAAGGCTGACTTTAAAGATGTAGTAATTCAATGTATTGACAATCTTTTTGTTATTCCCTCAAGAATTGACCTTTTTATGGCTGAAATTGAGATATTTGACTCTGACGAAAGAGAAAAAAAGCTTAAAGTCTTGCTTGAAAAAATCAAAAATGACTTTGACTACATTTTTATTGACTGTCCTCCTTCGTTTTCCTTTCTTACTCTTACTGCTTTATCTGCTGCTGATTCTGTTTTAATTCCTGTTCAGTGTGAACATTTTGCACTGGAGGCTTTGCGAATCTTTATAAAGTTACTCTGGAGAATCAAGGGGAACTTCAATGATTCTCTTGAAATTTAAGGAATTCTCCTTACAATGTTCAGTAGGCATCTTACGCTAAGCAGAAACATAGCAGAAGACATAAAAAAAGTTTTTCGCTCAAAAACATTTGAAACTCTTATACCGAGAAATATAGCCCTTGCAGAAAGTGTAATTAACGGAATTCCTGCTGTTTTTTATGCTCCCAATGCTTCTGGAACTCTTGCTTATATGGAACTGGCAGATGAATTTCTTAGGAAAAATTCTTAAGCTCTTCCAAAAGCCTCTGTGCTAATTTTAGATTAAATCTGGGTAAAGAGGCAATTTCTTCTGCGGAAGCGTTTTTTATCTTTTGAATACTTCCAAAGTGTCTAAGCAATGTTATTCTTCTTTTTTTGCCAATTCCTTTAATTTTCTCAAGGACTGATTCAAAGGTTGCTTTTTTTCTTAATTTCTTGTGATATGAAATTGCAAATCTGTGAGCCTCGTCCCTGATTTTTCTTAAAAGCAGACTTGAGGGCTTTTTATCATCCAAAAATATCTCTTTTCCATCTGCAAGAAAGAGCCTGTCGGGTTCTTTTGCAATGGCAAAGGTGTGTATATTTTCTCTTAGCTCTTCCATCACCTTTATTGCAATGTTAAGATGTCCTTTTCCGCCATCTATCAGGATTATGTCAGGCTTTGGAATTCCTTGCTCAGTGTCAAATTTTTTTACAACTCTCATAACAGCCTCATGCATTGAAGAGTAATCATCAATTCCTTCTGTTTCCTTTATCTTTAAATGCCGATAATAGCTCTTATTAAAATCTCCATCTTCCCAGTAAACAAAACTACCAACAGAATGGACTCCAAAAAGCGTTGAAATATCAAATGCACCAATTTTTGATGGAGGCTCATCAAGTTTTAGCCTTTCTCTTAGCTCTTCAAGGGTTTTTTCTATTCCCGATGCTTTGGTTTTTAAATGAATCTTTGCATTTGTTAGAGCCATATCCATTATTCTTGACTCTTCTTCTGTCTGAGCTGTTCTAATTTCAACAGTATCTCCGCGAATACTTTCAAGCCATGCTGAAACATCATCTGTGTGCTCAGGAAGGTTTTGAAGAAGAATAGTTTTTGGTGGTATCAGCTCATCCTTTAAATATAGTGCTTCAATTATTGAACGAATGAGCTCATCTTCGTTTTCATAAAGAGCTTTTTTTATAAGATAGTTTTTTGAACCTACAAGAAAGCCATTTCTTACAAAAAGAACATTGACACTGATTGGAGAATAGGAAACTGTCCCTGACGGCTTCATTTCTTCACTATCCTTATAAATTCCTATTACGTCCAAATCATCAAGATTCACTGAGATAACCCTTTGTTGTTCAAATATTCTTTCCAGCCTTTTAATCTGGTCCCTTATTTTAGCAGCCTCTTCAAACTTTAATTCATCACTAAGCTTTTTCATTTTTTCATAAAGGGTATTAACAAGCTCTGCTTTCTGTCCTTTGAGAAAAAGAATTACCTCTTCAACTCCCTTCATGTATTCATCTCTACTTATTAGTCCTGCACATGGAGCGGGACATCTTTTCATCTGATAATGAATACATGGTCTCATAGGCTTATTGAGATTGTATTTACATGTTCGTATAGGAAAGTTTCTTCTTATAAAAGAAAGCGCTTCCCACATTGATTGAGCAGGAACATATGGTCCAAAGTACAGATTGCCATCTTTTTTAGGTCTTCTTACCACTTCAATTTTGGGCCATTGCTCAGTTAGCGTTATTCTCAAGTAAGGGTAATTTTTATCATCCCTCAGAATAACATTAAAAGGAGGTCTATATTGCTTTATTAAATTACATTCAAGAACCAGAGCCTCAAATTCACTATTTGTAACGATGTAGGAGAAATCTTGTATTTGACTGATCATTTTTAATTTTCTCGGGTCCAGTTCTCTCTCTTGGGTGTAGCTTCTGAGGCGATTGCGAAGATTTTTGGCTTTACCCACATAAAGAACTCTTCCTTTTTTGTCTTTGAATATGTAAACTCCCGGAGATGTAGGTACATTTGATAAATCTATCATATTAATATTCTACAAACTCTTTCTTGACTTTGTCTTTTTTTTTGAGGTATGTTAGTAATTACTGACATGAAAACAACTAAAGACAGAATTTTAGAATCTGCCCTTAAGCTTTTTTCCCAAAAGGGCTATCTTGGGACAACCACTAAAGAAATTGCCAAAGAGGCAAATGTTGCTGAGGTGACACTTTTTAGATATTTTACTTCTAAAGAAAATCTTTTTATTGAAGTGATAAAAAGCCAGTCCTTTCTTCCAACGCTTAAGGATTTAATTCCAAAACTCAAGGAGATGGATTATTATAAGGCTCTTGAGACAACTGCAAAATATTATGTGAAACTTCTCAAGAAAAAGCAGAATTTAATTCACATAATGCTATCAGAGATGTTTAAATATCCTGAGGAAATCAGAGAAATCCATAATAAAATTATTCAGGAAGTGCATCGGGTATTTGCTGAATATCTTGATTATTTAAAAACTTCTGGCAATGTAAAGAACGATATTAATTCAGTATATGCTTCATCAGCTTATTTTGGAATGCTTTTCAGCATTTTTTTAAAGAAAGAGCTTTTTAAAAAAGCAATAAATCTCAATGAGGCAATTCATACTTGCGTCAAAATATTTTATGAAGGCACAAAGAAGAGGGAGTTTGAATGAGTTTTAAATCAATAAGGAACGAGATTGCTTCGGGCACTTCATGCCCTCGCAATGACGAAGGAGAGGGGTCACTGCGAGCCTGCCGACAGGCATTTCTTCCGTCACTGCGAGCCTCCGAAGGAGGTGAATCAGTCTCAAAGGCGAGATTGCTTCTCCTCACCTTCGTTGAGGCTCGCAATGATGAGAAAAGCTGTTAAGGCTCGCAATAGCGGAAAAGATGTTGAGGCTCGCAATGATGAGAAAAAGGGCGTTGAGTCTCGTAATGACGATCTAACAAAGGTATTATAGAAAGTCGTCCAATTTAGGATTGAATTATAAATTGATGGGTTGGGAATCAATAAAAATAATCAACGGGGTGTAAATATGAGAAAAATCCAAAAAGCTAAATTAATAACCATTAAAATTCTCCTTTTATCGCTCTGCTTTATGTTATTTTTTGTAATCAATGTCTTTGCCCAACAGTCATTGACTATAAACGATGTATTCTCCCTTGCTCTTAAAAAGGCTGAAAAGGTAAGAATTGCGGAGGAAAACTTGACAATTTCAAAGGAAGGCACATATAAAGCCCTTGCTGGGCTTCTACCAACCATTACTGCCTTTGGAAAATATACTGATTACAACAAAGAAAAGGTAGTAAACAATGCAATTGTTCAACCCGATAAAAGCACAGCATGGGGAATTACTGCAGAAGAGAGACTTTCGCTGGGTGGTAAAGAGTTTATTAATTACTCCATGTCAAAGGATGCTTTTACAAAAACGCAATTTGATGTTAATTCTTTCAAGGAGCAGTATCTGTTAAGAGTAGCGCAGGATATATACAATTATCTAAAGGCAAAAAGGTCTGTGGAGATAGCAGAGGCAAATTTAGAAAGACTGAAAAAACACAGGGATGCGGCAAAGATAAGATTAAAAGTTGGCGAAGTTACAAAAACAGATTTACTGAGAGCAGAGGCTGAATTAAGTGGTGCAGAGGCTGAGCTTATTTCTGCAAAAAATACCCTTAAAAGTGCCAAAACAGTGCTTGCAAAGGATGCGGGAATTGAGGGAGATTATGAATTAATAGAATCTAAGCTCAATGATCCTTTTTTAAATCTTATGCTTGAGCAAATAAAGGCTACAGCAAAAGATAATCGCCCTGAAATAAAGGCTGCTGAACTGGCAAAGGAAATAGCCAGAAAAAATGTATCCTATGCAATGGGTTCTTTTTTACCCTACATATCTCTTTCTGCAAATTACCAAAAACTTAATCAAACACCTTCCAATCAGATGACTAATAAGGAATATTCATCATTTATTGCAGCTTTAAACTTCCCAATTTTTGAAGGTGGACTGAGAAGAGCAGAAGTCTCTGAAGCAAAGGCAAAATTAAGACAGGCTGAGCTTCAGTATGAAGACACCCTTAAGGAAGTTTTTATTGATGTTGAATCTGCATATCATAATTACATTACTTTCAGAGATACAATAAAGTCCCTTGAAGACGAAGTAGCATATGCAAAGGATAACTTCAACTCTGTATCAAAACAATATCAATACGGGCTTGCAAACAGTATTGACGTAACAGATGCGAATACTTTTTTAGTTACCGCTGAAAGAAAACTTATGGAAGCTCAGTATAATTATCAGATAGCTATATTAAGGCTTAGACAGGCAACAGGAACACTTCTCAAATCCTTCATTAACAATGAAATTGTTGCAGGAGTGAGCAGCAAATGAACGCAGCAATTGAGAAGATTAAAAACTCAAAGAAAATAAAAATCGCAATTTTAAGTATCTCAGGAATCATCGCTCTAATTTTCATGGCAATAGAGCTTTACGAATACATTGTTTACGAAAGGACTGATGATGCCTATGTTGAAGGAACAATTGTCCCAATTGCACCTCAAATTTCAGGAAAAGTTGTTAAAGTCTATGTTGACTACAATCAAAGGGTAAAAAAAGGAGATCCTCTCTTTGAGATAGAGCCAGATGATTATCTTGCTGAGCTTAACACAAAAAAAGCATCTGTAAACACCTTACAAAATCAATCAGCTGAGATAGCCTCATCATTGAATGAAGCAATGGCAAGGCTTAACACAGCAGAGGCAAATCTTCAGTCTGCAAGGGCAAACAGAATGCTTGCTGAAAGGGAATATGAAAGGGTAAAAAAGCTTTACGAGGAAGACCTTGTTTCAAAAAGCAGATTTGATAATGTAGAAGCTTCTTTAAAAGTAGCTATTGCGCAAGAGAAAGCAGCTGAATCTTTAATAAAGGAAATTAGCACAGCAATTAATACCCTTAAAATAAAGCTTAAAACACAGGAATATCAGATTAAAAAAGCACGGGAAGAACTCAGAATTGCTGAGATTAATTTTAAAAGAACCACTATTTTCGCTCCAATTGATGGAAGAATTGCAAAAAAATCAGTAGAAATAGGACAATTTGTAAGAGCTGGACAACTTGTAATGGCTGTAGTTGACGAGCATGACACATGGATTGTTGCAAACTTTAAAGAAACCCAGTTGAAAAAAATGAGAGTAGGGCAGCCTGTTAAAATAAAAGTAGATGCTTATGGAAAAGTTTTTAAAGGACATGTTGAAAGCTTTCAGCCTGGCACTGGTGCTGTATTCAGCCTTTTTCCGCCTGAAAACGCTACTGGCAATTTTGTGAAAGTGGTTCAGAGAATTCCTGTAAGAATCATAATAGACTCTTCCTTTGACCCAAATTATCCTCTATGGCCCGGGATGTCTGTGGTTGCATCTGTGGATGTAACTGTTAACACAGGTCCAAAGCTTAAGGATGTTGAGAGGAGAAATGAGAAATAATCAACTTTTACTCATAAAAGCTTTGGTAATATCACTTTTTATATTAATTACCTACTACGAATCACCAGCCACCAGCCACGAACCACCAGACACTGTTTACTCCCTGCAGGATTGTATAAATATAGCCTTAAAGAAAAATCCTGACCTGCTCGCATCAAAGGAGCAGGTGAGCAAAAGCTATTTTAAAATAGGTGAGGCTCGCTCTGGATACTTCCCTGAGATTGATTTATCTCTGGGCTATCAAAGGAGCTATCAGGAAGCAAACATTTTGAATAAGTATTCAACAAACTATTCTGGGCAGATAACTTTCAATCAAACGCTCTTTGATTTTGGTAAAACAGGCACAAAAGTTGATATTCAGAAGGAAAGTTATAAGGCATCACAACAGCAGGATAGAGAAGCAACATTGCAAACAATATACAATGTAAAGGAAGCATATTTTAATCTTCTTAAGGCAAAAAAACAGAAAGAGACAGCTGAGGAAGTTTTAAAACAGGCTCAGAAACATCTTGACCTTGCTAAAGGTTTTTATGAGGTAGGGCTTAAGCCAAAGATAGAAGTAACAAAGGCTGAGGTAGAGCTAAGTAATGCGAAGTTAAATTTAATCACAGCTGAAAAAAGTGTTAGACAGGCTCTTTTAAATTTGAAGGATGCAATGGGTATTGTGAGTCTTCCATATTTTTATATTAAGGACGAAGACTACGCTGTAAGAAAGCTTGATGAAAATGAATCAGTAAGCATAGCCATTGAGAAAAATCCTCAGCTTCAGGCTATAAGATTTAATAGGCAGGCATCTATGTATTCTGAAGAGCTTGTAAAAAAGGAATATCTTCCAACACTTTCATTAAATGGAAAATATGGATACAGTGGTTCAGACTTTCCGCTTGATAAGGGATGGACTATGTTATTGCAGTTTAATCTACCGCTTTTTAGCGGATGGTCAACTACATATAAGTTAAAACAGGCTAAGGCAGATGTAGCATATTATGAACAGAAAGAAGAGTCCCTGAAGCAACAGATCATTTCACAGGTAAAAAATCTCTTCGTTCAGCTAAAAGAGGCTTCACAAAAGATAGAAACCTTAAAAATAGCTTTAAAGCAGGCTAAAGAAAACCTTGACCTTGCAATGGGCAGATATGAGGTTGGAGTTGGTAGCTCCATAGAAGTTGTAGATGCAATAGTTCTTTATGAGCAAACTAAAACTCAATACTGGCAGGCAGTTTATGATTACAATGTAACTTATGCAGCTATAGAAAAGATAGTGGCTATTGATTAATGGATGGTGAATAGTGAATTTTGGATTTTGGATATTTGATGTTGGATTTTGGATTGTGGATGGTATTTTGTCTGTCATGATAAAGTATTTTCTATCATTGCGAACATTTTTCCTTATAATTGCGATGAATTTCCTTATTTTTGGCGTTGCGAGAAACGAGCCTCCTTCTCCTGTCATCGCTATTTCCCTTTTTACTGTCCTTGCGAGCTCTCTTTCCATCATTGCAAGAACTTACTTTTCTGTCATTGCAAGAACTTACTTCTCTGTCATTGCGAGGACTCTCTTTTCTGTCATTGCGAGCATCCGAAGGATGCGAAGCAATCTCATAAATTTTCTTTGCATACTAAGAAGAGATTGCTTCTGGACTTCATCCCTTGCAATGATTGACAGAGGAGCGAAAATGCATCGGAACAACTAAAATTGCATCCTTTCAAGATGACATATGCAAAATAGATTAATAAAAAAGAGGATGGAGAGATGAAGAAAAAGAAAAAAATATTAATCATTATAGCCATTTTTGTGATTATTGCAGCGCTAACCGCAATTTTTGTGCTTTCTGGTTCAAAGAAACAGCAATTTAAAACTGTTAAAGTTCAAAAAGGAGAAATAACTCAGATAGTTACAGCAACAGGTACAGTCAATCCTGTTACAACAATCATAATAGGAACTCGTGTTTCAGGAACAATTGTTGCCCTTTATGCAGACTATAACTCTCAGGTTAAAAAAGGACAGCTCATTGCTCAAATAGACCCAACTCCCTTTGAGAATGAGTTAAAACAAGCAGAAGCAGACGTTCTTAATACTAAGGCATCTCTTTTTAAGGCAGAAGTAACTCTTAAGGACGCAGAAAGAACATTAAAAAGAAAGCAGGAACTTTTTAAAAGAGATTTAATTGCAAGAAGCGAGCTTGATGATGCTGAAACTGCCTATAACAGTGCAAAAGCGCAGTATGAAATAGCTCTGGCACAGGTAAAAAAAGCAGAGGCAGGATTGAGACAGGCAAAAACTAATTTGGGATACACAAGAATTGTTTCACCAGTTAATGGAGTTGTAATTGCCAAAAATGTTGAAGTAGGGCAGACTGTTGCTGCAAGCTTTCAGACTCCTACTCTTTTTACTGTTGCTCCAGACCTTACAAAAATGCAGGTTGACACAAATGTTGATGAGGCAGATATTTCCAAAATAAAAACAGGGATGGATGCTACTTTTACCGTAGATGCCTATCCTGACAGAAAGTTTAAAGGAACAGTTTCTCAAATAAGGCTTTCACCAACAGTAACTCAGAATGTTGTAACCTACAATGTTGTAATATCTGTTGATAACTCCCATCTTTTGCTTAAACCAGGCATGACAGCCAATGTAACATTTGTGGTGGAAAGTAAAAAAGATATTATAAAAATTCCGAATGCCGCACTTAGGTTTAGAATGCCAAATGCACCTGTTTCAAAACAACAGGGAGTTTGGGTTTTAAGAGAGAGGAAACCTGTAAGAGTGAATGTGAAAACAGGTATCAGTGATGGTGAATGGATAGAAGTGATTGAGGGTCAATTAAAAGAAGGCGAAGAAGTGATTGTTGATACAGGGAAATCCCAAAAAGGTAGTTCCCAAAATACACCCAGACCTCCAGTAAGATTCTAATGGCAATTATAAAATTAGAGAATGTCGTCAAGATTTATAAATTTGGAGAACACGAGCTAAAGGTGCTGGACAATATCTCCATATCTATTGAAAAGGGTGAATTTGTCTGCATCATGGGACCATCTGGTTCAGGTAAGTCAACATTTATGAACATTGTTGGATGCCTTGATACACCTACATCTGGTAAGTATTTTCTTGATGGTATTGATGTTTCAACATTTGGAGCAGATGAGCTTGCTGAGATAAGAAATCAAAAAATCGGCTTTGTTTTTCAGCAATTCAATCTTCTTCCAAGAGCAACAGCTCTTGAGAATGTTGAACTTCCTCTTATTTATGCAGGAGTTCCAGCTAAAGAGAGAAAAGAGAAAGCAAAGGAAATTCTTTCAAGAGTTGGACTTGGAGAAAAGATCAATAATTATCCAAGACAGTTAAGCGGTGGTCAACAGCAGAGAGTTGCAATTGCCCGTGCCCTCGTTAATAATCCCTCAATTATTCTTGCAGATGAACCAACTGGAAATCTTGATTCAAAGGCAAGCATAGAAATAATGGAGATTTTTAAAAAACTCAACGAAGAGCAGGGACTTACAACTATTATAGTCACCCATGAGCCTGATATTGCATTATATGGAAAAAGACAGGTAAGATTTCTTGATGGAAGAATCATTTCTGATTCAAAAACTGGAGAGACAACATGATTTCAATCTCTTCTATAATCAACATTGCTGTAAGGTCTTTAATTGCCAATAAAATGAGGAGTTTTCTTGCAACACTTGGAATAATCATTGGTGTCGGAGCAGTTGTAACAATGGTAGCCATAGGCACAGGTGCAAGCAGTAAGATATCTGAGCAGATATCAAGCATCGTAAGCAATCTTGTATTGATACTTCCATGAGCAACCACTCAAGGCGGAATAAGGATGGGACATGGAACTCAGCAGACACTCACAATGGCAGATGCAGAGGCAATAGCAAAGGAATGCCCTGCAGTTGCAGCAGTTGCTCCTGTGATTTCTGGTACAGCACAGGTGGTATTTGGCAATCAGAACTGGTCAACCGCAGTTATGGGAACAACTCCAGATATGGTAATTGTTCGTGAATGGAGTATAGTATCAGGAAGATTCATAACAGAGCAGGATGTAAGAAGTGGTTCAAGGGTAGCAGTAATTGGACAAACAGTGGCAGAGAGACTTTTTGGTGACCTTGAGCCTATCGGAAAGCTAATAAGAATAAAGAAAATACCTTTTGAAGTAATTGGAGTTCTTGAAAAAAAAGGACAGACATTAACGGGACAGGATCAGGATGACATAATCTATGTTCCAATTTCAACAGCTCAGAGAACTCTATTTGGTCAGGTGCTTCCCGGAAGAGTAAGGCTGATTTATGCAAAGGCTGTTACACTGGAGTCTATTCCTCAGGCAACTGAACAGATTAAGTCTCTTCTGAGGCAGAGACATAGAATTGGACCTAATCAAGAAGATGACTTTACTGTAATGGATTTAACCCAGATGCTTAAGGCAGCGGAAGAGTCAACAAGAACCATGTCAATACTTTTAGGAGCAATTGCATCAGTTTCATTATTAGTTGGTGGAATAGGAATTATGAACATCATGCTTGTTTCTGTTACTGAACGAACAAGGGAGATAGGAATAAGAATGGCAGTTGGTGCAAAGCCAAAGGATATAAGAATGCAGTTTCTGATAGAATCCCTTTTTCTTACTACAATTGGTGGTATATTTGGACTTCTTTTAGGAGTTACAACATCGCTTATTGTTTCCTCTTTAATGCAATGGCCCGTTAGCATATCTTTATTTTCTGCAATCGTTGCCTTTGGATTTTCAGCATTCGTAGGAATATTTTTTGGTTTTTATCCAGCATACAAGGCTTCAATGCTAAATCCAATAGAAGCATTAAGATACGAATAAGATTTGTGATATAATATTTATGTTGGAGAGGTGGCCGAGTGGCTTAAGGCGGCGGTCTTGAAAACCGCTGTAGGGTAATACCCTACCGGGGG
>JBEPZQ010000002.1:0-28280 GCA_041640755.1 Thermodesulfovibrio sp.
CAATGGGACCTCTTTATCTTGACATAGCAACAAGCCTGATAAACTACAAAGAAAAACCGTTGCTTATAAACAGAATATATGGACTGGGTGGAAGGGACTTTATGCCAGAGCATGCAGCAGAAGTTATTGAGGAGCTTAAAGAGATAGCAGAGACAGGGAAAATAAAGACAACAAAAGAATACATAGGAGTGAGGGAATAGCATGGCAACACCGATTAACTTAAAAGAACTATCAAAGCAAGAACTAAGATTTACAGCAGGGCATAGGCTTTGTGCAGGATGTGGAGCACCCATAGTGGTGAAGATGGTACTACTTGCAGCATGTGACTATCCGGTAGTAGCGGCGAGCTCAACAGGATGTCTTGAAGTCTCCTCCTGTATATCCACATACACAGCATGGAAAGTGCCATGGATACACAATGCCTTTGAAAATGTAGCTGCCACCTTGTCTGGAGTAGAGGCGATGTATAAATCATTAAAGAAGCAAGGCAAAATAGACAAAGAGATAAAATTTATTGCCTTTGGAGGAGATGGAGGAACATATGACATAGGATTTCAGAGTCTGTCTGGAGCAATGGAGAGAGGGCATGACATGCTTTACATCTGCTATGACAATGGAGCATACATGAACACAGGAATACAGCGTTCAGGTGCAACGCCATCTTATGCAGACACGACAACATGTCCAGTTGGTGCGGTAGTGCCCGGGAAGCCTCAGCAGAGAAAGGACCTCACCCGGATAATGGCAGCACATGGAATACCATATGTAGCGCAGGCATCACCAAGTCATTGGGCAGACTTAATGAAGAAAGTAAGGAAAGCACTTGAGATACAGGGGCCGAAGTTTATAAACATATTCTCCCCGTGTAATCGTGGATGGAGGTCAAGGACAGATGATGCTATAATGCTAAGCAGACTGGCAGTTGAGACATGCTTTTGGCCTCTGTATGAAGTAGAAGAGGGACAGACAAGGGTTACATTCAAGCCAAGAGAGAAAAAGCCAGTGGTAGAATTTTTAAAAGCACAGGGAAGATTTAAACATCTTTTTGAGCCGGGAAAAGAAAAGCTGATTGAACAATTTCAGGAAACAATAGATAAGAATTGGAATAGGCTTTTAAAGGAAGAACAGATGTTTTTAGATCCCTCATCAACAAAATCTGAGGAGAATATGGAGGAGAAAAAATGATACCAATTTTTATAATTTCAAATCGTCCATTTACAGGGAAGAACTTTTTTGCTATAGGTTTAGCTTTGACTCTTAAAGAAAAGGGCTATAAAATTGGATATGTAAGACCTCTTGGAAAAATTCCCTTAAGAAAGGGAGAAGAAATTTTTGATGAAGAAGCGGTATTTATAAAGGAAATATTAGGACTTGAAGAACCTTTAAGCATAATTTCTCCTTTTGTATTTACCTATGAAACTCAATACAAGCTTTTGGAAGGTGCAGACTTAAAAGTAAAGGAGAAGGTATTAAATTCGTTCAGTAGCTTATCTGATAAAGATTTTGTAATAGTCGTTGGTGCAAATAACATATTTGAAGGGTATACACTTGGCATAAGTTCTATAAATCTCGCAAATGAAACAAATGGAAAGGTTATTGCTATTCAGCATTGGGATAGTGAGCTTGCTATGGATGATATATTCGGAATTAAAGAGATAACAAAAGATAAATTCATTGGAGCTGTTATAAATAAAATTGCACCAGAGCAGTATCACCATATAAAAGAGAAGGTAATTCCTTTTATGGAATCAAATGGGATTAATGTGCTTGGAGCATTTAAAAAAGATAAGTTCCTTGAAGCAGTTACAGTAAGAAGGCTTATGGAAGCTGTAAATGGAGGCGTTGTCTGCTGCGAAGATAAACTTGATGAAATTGTTGAAAACATCTCAATAGGTGCAATGGATCCAGAAACAGCTCTATCATATTTCTTAAGAATTCCTAACAAAGCAGTAATCACAGGTGTTTACAGGACAGATATTCAGATAGTTGCTATGGAGACATCAACAAAATGTTTAATTCTTACAGGTGGAATGCATGTTAGTGCCACAGTAACTGGAATTGCTAAGGCTAAGGGAATACCAATAATTGTAACTTCAATGGACACATTTACAGCGGTTGACAGAATGGAAAAACTAATGGGAAAGGCAGTAATAAGAGAAAAAGAAAAGGCTATGAAAGCAAAGGAAATTGTGGGAAGAGATTTTGATATAGAAAGTTTTTTAAGAAAAGTCAAATAAAATTATGATGAACACAGAAATTTCTTCTATAGCAAAAGTAGAGACAGTAAAAGAAAATTTAGTTGTTTTTGCCTCTCCATATCAGATAAAAGAAGTTGCGAGACTTATTGTTCAACAAGGTGCAAGATTTGTTCATTTAACTGCAATAGATTTTCCTGAAAAAAGTAAAATTCAGCTTAACTACTTTTTTCTTCTTTTAAAAGATGGATTTAATATTATTGTTAAAACTGATTTGGAAGCTTCCTCTCCCACAATCTCTTCAGTTTCAGATATAATTCCGGGAGTTATATGGGCTGAAAGGGAGTGCAAAGACCTTTTTGGAGTTGATTTTGAAGGACATCCTGATCCAAGAAGGCTTGTTCTTTCTGATGATTGGCCCGAAGGGGTATATCCTTTAAGAAAAAACTTTTCATATAACACTAAGCCTCCTATCCAATCAGAGAGCAAAGTTGAGTTAAAAAAACCAAGTGAAGGAAGAACAGTTATTCCAATTGGACCATTTTATCCATCCCTTGAAGAGCCTGCTTACTTTAGACTCATCGTTGAAGGAGAGGAAATTGTTGATTTTGACTATAGAGGCTTTTATGTTCATAGAGGGATTGAAAAACTTGCTGAGAGTGCCCTGAATTATCAGCAAGTTCCTTTTCTTGCAGAAAGAATTTGTGGAATTTGCGGCTTTGTTCATTCAACAGCCTATTGTCAGGCAGTTGAAAAGGCTGCAGATATAGAAATTCCAATGAGGGCAAAATTTATACGAAGCATGTTCCTTGAACTTGAAAGAATTCACAGCCATCTTCTATGGGTGGGTCTTGCAGCACATATTGTTGGTTTTGACACTTTGTTCATGGAAGCATGGAGAATTCGCGAGCCTGTTATGTATTTATGTGAAATGATAACAGGTAACAGAAAGACCTTTGGAATAAACATAGTTGGTGGAGTAACAATAGATGTTCTCCCGCAGCATTTAAAGGATATGGAAAATGTTATTACTGAAATTGAAAAAGATGTTAAACAATTAAGGGACATTATTATTGATGATGAAGTTATTCAGTTAAGATTTAAAAATGTTGGAATTCTAACTGAAGAAGATGCGAAAAAATATTTTGTTGGTGGACCTGTTGCAAGAGCTTCAAATATAAGGATTGATATGAGAAAGAATATGCCCTATGCTGCTTATCCTAATTTGGAATTCATAATGCCTATACAAAAAGAAGGAGACATATGGGCAAGAACTTTAGTAAGATTGGAGGAAATTTTTATATCAATAAATATGTTAAAGCAAATAATAGAAAATATGCCTGAAGGTCCAACTTCTGTAAAAATTTCAAAAATAGAGCATTGGAAAGAGGCTATATCCTATGTAGAGGCACCGAGAGGACAACTTTTTCATTATGTAATGACAGGACCTGAAGGAAGACCCTACAGATGGAGTGTGAGAGCACCTTCTTATCAAAACTATCAGGCTCTTTCAGTTCTTCTAAAAGCTGAAACAATAGCTGATGCACCTTTGATTATTGCAAGCATTGATCCTTGTTTTTCATGTACAGAAAGGCTTGAAGCAGTGGATTTAAAAAACAAAAATTTAAAGGTATATACTGCAGATGAATTGCGAAGATGCTCAAGGGCAAAATAAAGGCTTTGCTACTTTTTTCAAGGCATAAAAAAATTACAAGACCTTACTCCTTTGTGCCTATAAAACCACCTGAAAATTTAAGGGGAAGACTGAAGGTTGATCCGAACAAATGCATTGGATGCGGAATGTGTGTGAGGACTTGTCCTTCAAGGCTTATAGAAATTAAAGATTTGGGTGATGCTAAAATTGTGCATTTTTCAGCTGGCAGATGTATTTACTGTGGCAGATGTGCCAATGCTTGTCCTGAAAAGGCTATTCAGATTACCAATGAATTTGAACTCGCAACAGATAACAAGCAGGATTTGGAAATAATGATAAAAATAAGTATGGTTAAGTGTCTGCTTTGCGGAAAGCCATTTATGACTTACAATATGTTTAAAAAACAGGTTGAAAAACTTCAAGAAAAAAGCGAAGAAAATATCAATAAGCTTAAAATTTGTCCAGCATGTAAAAGAAAACAATAGGAGAATGGTAATTAACAATGGATTTTTTACTTTTAACATTGATAATGCCTTTTACAGGAGCTTTAATATCTTATTTCTTTAAAGATAAAAATTCAGGAATTTTTGCTGTTTTTTTTGCACTTATTACTCTTTGTTTTAGCATGTTAAATGTTTTTAGTGAAGTGTTTTATTTCCCAAAAGTAACATATAATTTAATTTCTTTTAACTGGCTCAATTCAGATTTTGTCTTTAGCCTTCAAAATGATGCTTTAACTTCAATAATGTTAATTCTTATAACTGTTATTGGCTTTTTTGTTGTTCTTTACTCCTATGGATATATGTCACCTAAGAATGCTGATCATCCATTTCATGAACCTTATGGAAGTTATTATTTTCTTATACTTCTTTTTATTGGAGCAATGGTTGGAATTGTATCAGCAACAAATCTTCTTCAGGTTTTTTTCTTCTGGGAAATAACAACTCTGTGCTCTTGGGCTTTAATTTCATATACAAAGGACCAGACAGCTACTTTTTCAGGTTTAAAGGCATTTATTATGACACACATAGGAGGGATATGTTTTTTAATTGCCCTTGCTATGCTTTATACTCAGAGCAAATCCTTTGATTTTTCAGCTATTTCATCTTTACCACAGTCAAGCAAATTTATAGTTTTTGCTCTTTTATTCTTTGCAGCATCAGCAAAATCAGCACAGGTTCCCCTTTTTACATGGCTTCCTGATGCAATGGTTGCTCCAACTCCAGTAAGTGCCTATCTACATGCTGCTGCAATGGTAAAGGCAGGAGTTTATTTGGTTGCAAGGCTTTATCTGTCAAATCCTGATTTGTCAAATTATTGTGCAGTGCTTGTTGGTGTGGTCTCAGTGCTTACAATGATAATTTCTGTTATTCTCTATTATTTTCAGTATGATTTAAAGAAAATTCTTGCTTATTCAACAATTGGACATTTAGGTTACATTTTATTGGGAGTTTCCATTGGAATCTTTGGCTCAAAAACGGGTGCAATGGGTGGAATATTTCACATAATAAATCATGGTTTTGCCAAAGGATTACTTTTCCTTTCTGTAGGTGCAATTGCTTATGCAACAGGTTCAAAGAGTATTCAAGAGTTGGGTGGACTGTCAAGTAAATTTCCTCTTTTGTCAGCATGTTTTCTTGTAGGAATGTTTTCAATTGTTGGAGTTCCGCCATTTTCAGGATTTTGGAGTAAATTTATGATTTTTACTGGAGCCTTTGAAAATATTAATACTGTTGTTTTTGGTGTGATTGCAATTTTAGAAAGTATTCTTGCATTCTGCTGGTATATCTTTATTGGACAGAAGGTTTTCTTTGGAACACCAACTCAAAAGGTTGTTTTAGCAAAAAATGAAATACCTTTTTCAATAAAATTGAGCTTGATTTCTCTTTTAATTCTTAGTTTAGTTTCGCCTTTGATTGGTTATCCCTTTGTAAAGGCTTTATTTGGAGGTTTTTAAATGGTGTATTTGTATATATCATTTTTGGCTTTGCTGAGCGGGGCTTTAATTACATCCTTTATTCGCAATAAATTTGTTTCAGGATTTATAAATTTCTTACTTACTGCCTTGTCTTCTGTGTGCTTAATATATGTTTGCGCAGATATTTTTATTGAAAATAAAACATTAGAGGACAAACTTCTTTCCCTAACTCCGCTCTTAAATTCGTCATTTTTAATTAGTTTAGATGCCTTATCAGCTTTGTTTCTGTTAATCATAGCAATTGTTTCTTTTTGTGTTTCTGTGTTTTCATGGAAATATTTGAATGCCTATGAAAAGCATTCACCTACAAAATTTTATCCATCTCTTATGTTGCTTTTTCTTTCATGTATTGGACTTGTAAGTGTGAAGGACTTGCTTTTCTTTATAATTTTTTGGGAGTTTATGACATTAACTTCTTGGTATATTGTTGTTTTTGATAAAGAGAAAAAGGAAGCATTGAAAGGAGGGCTACAGTATTTTATTACCACCCATGTGGCAGCTGTTTTCTTAATATTAGCAGCAGTGATATTGTATTCTTATAGCAAAGACTTCAGCTTCTATGAAATAAAGAAAGCTTTACAGTTTATTGTAGAAAATAATTCTGTCCTTGCTCATTTTGTTTTATTTTGCATATTTATAGCCTTTGTAACAAAAGCTGGAATTCTTCCATTTGGATTTTGGCTACCAAATACTTATCCACAGCCACCTTCTTCTGCCTCTTCTTTCTTTGGTGGAGTAATGTCAAAACTTGCTGTTTACGCTCTTGTTAGATTTTTCCTATCTGTTGTTCCTTTGTCATTTCATACTCAAGTATGGGGATTTATAGTAGCTACCTTTGGCGTGATATCAATATTTGTAGGAACATTGGCAGCCCTTGCACAGGATGAGGCAAAAAGACTTATGTCCTTTCATGCAATTGGTCAGGTTGGCTATATGTTGCTTGGAATAGGAGTAGGACTTTACTTTATCAATATTAATCCTTTCTTAGGATTAGTGGCACTGATTGGAGGGCTTTTTCATGTTTTTAACAATGCAATATACAAAAGTCTTTTATTCCTTAATGCTGGAGCAATTTTTTATAAGACAGGAACAACTGATTTAAATAAAGTTTCTGGATTGCTTAAAGTTATGCCTGCTGTGGCAGTAACAGCGATAGTAGGCTCTCTTTCAATTGCAGGAGTTCCGCCGTTTAATGGATTTTTATCTAAACTTCTCATTTTTGAAAGTTCAATATGGGCATCACAAGTTAATGAGTGCAATTTTATTGTAAAATTTGCATTTATAATTTTTGGAATAATATCTGTTTTTATTTCTGCTATTACTTTGGCTTCATTCCTTAAATTTGTAAACTCTGCTTTTATGGGAAAACTAAGGGGAGTAATTGATGATAAAAGAGATGTTCCATTTTCAATAAGTTTCCCTCAAATGATTCTTGCTATTGTATGTCTTTTAGCAGGAGTGTTGCCGTTTATTCCTCTGAAAATCATTTATTTAGCAGTATCATCTTCTTTGGATATTTCAGTTCCAGCGTTTTCAACTGTATTTTCAACCAATTTTGCAGGAGTAAGCATAACTTTCAGTGAAGGGATAAGTACTGGCGCATGGTTTCCGATTTATGTCATGATTTTTGTCTTAATACTTTCGCTTATAATTCTTGGCTTTGAGAAATATGCAAAGTCACCAAAGAGAGAAGTTGAGACATGGTATGGTGGTAAGGAGCATCTTCCTGAAGAAGTCGTTTATACTGGACACAGTTTTTATCAGCCATTTAAGAAGATGTTGAGTTTTAAAATTGGCTCAATAAAGTTTGTAGCTTTTTATCCTGTAAATCTGCCTTCTATTAAAATTTCTTTGCCCTATTTTTTTATAAAGTTATTGCATCCTGATTTATGGCTTTATTATCCTTTAGCAAAAAAGATTGAGAATTTTATTGATTTTTTGTGAAATATTTATAAGAAGATGACTAAAAAACCGACTCTCTGGCTGATTGGCGGGATTGTTTTATTAATGCTGATAATTTTTTATTTGAGGTAAACTTATGAAGACAGATTGGATTATTCTTACTGCAATAGTGAACATAATTTTTGTTCTGTTTATTTCACCATTCTTTGATGGAGTTACAAGGAAGATAAGAGCAATTCTGCAGAGCAGAGTAGGACCACCGCTACTACAGTCTTACTACGATATTGTAAAACTTATGGGAAAGGAAGACTTAATCTCTACAGTAAATCCTCTCTTTAGGATTTCACCGTATTTAACCGTGATAACTTTGGGAGTTGCTGCACTTTTAGTTCCTATTGCAGAGCTAAATCCACCTTTTAGTTTCTGGGGAGATATTTTTCTTTTTATTTACATAATCACTGTTGTAGGAATAGCAATAATTATGACAGCAGCTGCATCTGAAAATCCCTTTGCTTATGTGGGAGCTTCAAGAAAAATCATGCTTCATCTTTCTGTGGAACCAATCCTTGCAATAGCACTAATAACAGGAGCTATTAATGCTGGTTCTTTCAAAATAGGAGAAATTGTTACATGGTACTATCAAAATGGACCAAATCTATCAATGATTTTGGCTACGGTGTGTGTTTTTCTTGCTCTTCAGGCACTTATTGGAAAAATTCCCTTTGATATATCTGAGGCTGAACAGGAAATTGCAGAGGGAGTGTTGATTGAATTAAGTGGTCCTAAGTATGCATGCATAAAATGGGCAAATATGTCAAAACAGGTGCTGATTTGTCTTGTTTTTGCACAGATTTTTATTCCCTGGACAATGACTTCAAATTTCTTAATAAATATTATCATAGCCTTTTTTAAGGTTGCAGTTATTATTCTTATCAGCACACTGATTGAGGCACTAAATCCAAGACTTAGAATAGACCAAGCACTTAAATATAATTTAACGCTTGCAGGATTTTCACTTACATCAATATTTTTAGCACTTTTAGGAGTGTAATATGGAGGTAATTTATGTTTTGATTTTATTCTTTGCATTTATTTCTGGAGAGTCAAAAAACTTAAGAATTTCCTCATATTTTTTTATTCCACAGGGTTTACTTATTAGTATTTCTTTATTTATGCTTGGATACTCTCATGAAATGCCCTCACTTTATTTGATTGGGATTTTAGATTTAATTGTTAGAGCAACGGTTTTGCCTTTTATTCTGATACAGGTTTTTAAAAACATAGAAGTGGAAAGAAAACCTTCAATTATATTGCCCCTTTCAATTCCAGTATCAATTGTTTTGCTGGCTGTAGGTTATCACTTTGCCTTAGAATTAAAAAACATTATTTTGCCTCAATTTCTATCTTGTTTTCCTTCAGGGCTAACCCTTTTTATCTTTGGCTTATTTTTAATTGTTTCAAAGGCTGATATTTTGAAGATGACTGTAAGTTTTTTCATCATAGAAAATGGAATTCATTTAATTCTCATAGGCATACTTCCTCATATGCCTAAAACCTTTGAGATTGCTCTAACTTTTAACTTTATCCTTGCAATGACTCTGTTTATTTATATAGGAATGAGATGGAAGATTTTGATTATGCAAGAGAAAAGATATGGTATAAAAACTTCTGATGATTTAAGGGGTTAAAAGTATGGAGCTTGAAAAATTAATTTACTTAAGTTTTGTTGCTCCAATATTTGCAGGTCTTTTACTTCTTGTTCTTCGTAAAAATTTGCTTTTACAAGTTGGATTGTCTGGTTTTTCAGTTTTACTTTCAGCAGTTGGAACATTTTTGGGATGGCTAAAAATAAATCAGTGCGAACCCCTTTCTGTCATTGCGAGGAGCTTCAGCGACGAAGCAATCTCTTCATTACCACGCCTTACCTTCGGTGACATTCACAATGCAGGACAGGTAATGTCGGATTTAAAACCATTTCAAGCTGCTGAAAATTTCTATTTTGATGGATTTAGTATTTTTATGCAATTTATGGCTGAATTTATTACTTTTTTTGCAATTATCTATTCCTACAAGGAACTGCAGAGATTTTTTGAGCACAGAAAAGAAAGTTTTAATTTATACTTTAGCGTGATATTGCTCTCCCTTGGCTTTTCAAATTTGTGTTTTTCTCTGAATAGTATTTTGTTTGTCTACATTACCCTTGAAATAAGTAGCATAATTTGTGCTTATTTAATCTGCTTTAGACAAAGTAAAGAGTCTCTTAAGGCAGGATTTAAGTATCTTCTTATTGTAAACATAGGAATACTTTTCAGCCTTCTTGGTATTGTTTTACTTTCTTATTTCTCCCATGAGGAAGTTTTAATTAGCAATATTTCAAAGAATGTAGCACTTCTTTCAAGGGATATAGCACTACTTTGTGCAGGTCTTTTGACAATAGGATTCTTTACAAAAGCTGGACTTATGCCATTTCACATATGGCTTCCAGACTCTTATGCTGAGGCTCCTACTGCTTCTACTGTGTTTATGACAGGATTGATAACAAAGCTTGGAATTTATGGGTTGATTAGAACAACTTCAGCCTTTGCCTTGTATTTGGATGAGTTTAAATTTTTTATAGTTTGCCTTGCTTCAATAAGCATGCTGTTTGGAGCTTTGATGGCATTTACTCAAAAGGATGTAAAAAGAATGATAGCTTACAGTAGTATAAGTGAAATGGGAGCAGTGACAGTAGCAATAGTGTTAAATAGTTATACTGCTTTTTTTGGAGCAGTGTTTCACATGTTAAATCATACTTTGATGAAAGGAGCTTTGTTTTTCTCAGCAGGACTTTTAATTTATCATTCTTCAACAAACACAAGCCATCAATTAAGAGCTTCTTTAATTTCAATACCATTTTTCATTGGAGCTTTGGCAGTAGGTGGAATGCCTCCTTTTAGCAGTTTTTCAAGCTCTATTACTATTTTGTTTGCTCTTGCAGATAAAGGATTTTTATGGACATCTGCAGTTCTTGCAATTTCAGGATTTATTAGTGCACTGGCTCTTTTAAGATTTGCAATAAAATTATTTTGGCATAACTCTCACTTAAGTCGTCAAATACATGCCAGTGTTCAAGAATTTCCTTATTCAATGGTTATTTGCTCAGCTTTGGTTGCAGTGCTTTTGATTGTCATGGGAATTTATCCAAAGCTTCTTTATACTTTACTTGATGCTACGGTAATTTCAATCATGAAAACAATGTATTAAGGGGGAAATTATGTCTTTGCTTCAAAAGTTGGCGCAGAGAGCTTTTAAAAAATCAGTATGGGTGTTTCATGTAAATACAGGAGCATGTAATGGCTGTGACATAGAGCTTCTTGACATACTTACTCCCTATTATGACATAGAGAGATTTGGTATGAAAGCTGTAAGTTCTCCAAGACATGCAGATGCCCTTGTTATTTCTGGTCCTGTAACACGAGCAACAGTTGATTTTGTAAAGCAGGCTTACGAAGCTACTCCCTCTCCAAAAATTGTTATTGCTCTTGGTTCTTGTGCAACTGAAGGTGGGATATGGTTTGACAGTTACAATGTTGTTGGAGGGGTTGATAAAATTATTCCAGTAAATCTTTATATTCCGGGATGTCCTCCTCGTCCAGAGGCTATTCTTTTTGGAATTGCTCAGGCATTAGGAATATCAAAGAAAAAAATAAAGCCTCTTATTGCAGAGCAAATTGAATCTTGAAGATTTTCTGAAAAATCTTAAAGGCAAAGTTTTAATCCTATCAGTAGGTCATCCTTTAAGGGAAGATGACGCAGTAGGAAGCTATGTGGCAGAAAAAATCAAAGGTAAAATAAAGGCAGATGTAATCAATTGTGGTGAAAGTCCTGAAAAATTTACTGACAAAATTGTTCAATTAAATCCAGATGTATTAATTTTCATTGATGCAGTTGAAATGAACTCTGAAGCAGGAAGCATAGCCTTTTTTTCAGAAGATGAAGTTAATTCTAAAATTTTGTTCACCCATAAAAGCAGTCTTGGAGTTTTAACAAAGTATATTAAAGCAAAGATAGACTGTAAAGTATTTCTTATTGCTATTCAACCTATGAGTACCAATTTTGGTCATTCATTAAGCGAAAAGGTACAAAAGACTGCAGATATTTTGTCAGAATTGTTGATTGAAAAACTTTCCTGATTTGCAATATATTTTGTATAATTTATAAAAACTTTTGGAGGTTTAAAGATGTTTAATGGTTCAATGGTTGCAATTGTTACACCGTTTAAAGATGGAAAAATTGATGAGAAGGCTTTGGAAGAGCTTATTGAGTGGCATATACAGGAAGGCACCCATGCAATAGTTCCATGTGGCACAACAGGAGAGGCATCAACCCTTGATTATGAAGAGCATTACAGGGTTATTGAAATTACAGTTAAAGTTGTAAACAAAAGAATTCCTGTTATTGCAGGAACAGGTTCAAATTCAACTGATGAGGCAATTATGATTACTCGTAAAGCAGAGGAGCTTGGTGCTGATGCAGTGCTTTCTGTAACACCATATTACAATAAGCCAACTCAAGAAGGACTATACAGGCATTTTAAAACAATTGCTGACAATACAGGACTTCCAATTATTCTTTACAATGTGCCAGGAAGAACTTCTCTTAATATGCTTCCCCAGACCGTTGCAAGGCTGAGGGAACATCCAAGAATTGTTGGGATTAAAGAAGCAACTGGAGACATGAAGCAAGTAAGTGATTTGATTAGACTTTGCGGCAGTGATTTTACAGTGCTTTCAGGCGATGATTTTACAAATCTCACCCTTCTTGCTCTTGGTGGAAAGGGCTTTATCTCAGTTACAGCAAATGTATGTCCAAAGGATGTAGCAGAAGTTTTCAATTCATGGGAAAGAGGAGATATTGCAAAGGCAAGAGAGATTCACTATAAGCTTGAGCCAATGAACAAGGCGATGTTTATTGAGACAAATCCTATTCCAGTTAAAACCGCTCTTGCAATGATGGGAAAAATAAGGGAAGAATTCAGACTGCCCCTTTGTGAAATGTCTCAGGCAAACAAAGAAAAACTTGCGGAGGTTTTGCGTAGCTACGGCTTAATTAAATGATAGAAGAAATCAGGATAAAGGACTTTGCAATAATTGAGAGGCTTTCTGTTTCTATAGGAAAGGGTTTTAATGTTATTACAGGTGAGACTGGTGCCGGCAAGTCTATAATCGTTGATGCCTTAAGTGTGCTTCTTAAGGAAAAAGTATCTTCTGCTGATTATGTTCGTTATGGAAGTAATGAGGCTACTGTTGAGGTTGTCATTACTGAGGTTGAACATGAATTTGGTGATGATATTTTAATTTTAAGAAAAGTTCTTAATCTTCAGGGAAAAACAAGGGCATACATTAATGATTCTGCATATACTTTGCAAGGTTTTTCAGCAGTTGCAAGCAGATTTATAAATATTCATGGACAACATGAACACACCGCACTTCTTAAGAAAGAAAATCACATTGAATTTTTTGATACAATTGCAGGGTTACAAACTGAAGTAAGTAAATTTAACAGTTTATATTCAAAATATTTGACCCTAAGGGAAGAGACAGAAGCTCTTAAAACTCAAATCAGCGAAAAAAAGCAGAAAGCAGAGCTTTTAGCCTTTCAAATTGAAGAAATTGAAAAGGCAAAATTAAGTATTGACGAGGAAAAAGACCTTAATGAAAAGCGTCAGATTTTAAGGAATGTTCTCAAAATTAAAGAGATTGCAGAATCTGCATTTGAGCTTATTCACAATGACAGAAATTCAGTTTATACAAATCTTTCAAAAGTTCTTGTTCAAATTAAAGAGCTTATAAAATTTGATTCAAAGGCTGAGGATTTAAAGAATCTTTTAGAAACCGCCTTTGCACAGATTGAGGAGGCTGTATATCTTTTAAGAAAATTAAAGGAAGGTTATGAACCAGACCCGCATCTCCTTGAAAATATTGAGGAAAGACTCACATTGATTAACAGGCTTAAGTCAAAGTATGGTGGAAGTATTGAGGAAGTTTTAAGATATTGCGAACATGCAAAAAAGGAGCTTGAAGTAATGGCTTGTTCAGAAGAGGAGCTTCAAATCAAAGAAAAGGAATTGAATGCTCTTTTGAAAGAACTGAATGAACTTGCCATAAACATTTCAGATAACAGAAAACAGAAGAAAAGAGAAATTGAGGAAAAAATTATTGAGGAACTCAAATTTCTTGGATTTTCAAATCCTGTTTTTGAAGTTAGAATTGTTACAAAACCCTTAGGTTTAAATGGAATTGACGATGTTGAGTTTTACTTCTCTGCAAATCCAGACCAGCCTCCAAAGCCTTTAAACAAAGTCGCCTCAGGAGGAGAGCTTTCAAGACTTATGCTTGCAATAAAAAGCGCTGAGATTCAATACTTAAAATCCAATACTCAGCAGTCAATACATCTCAATCAACTTACACTTTTTTTTGATGAAATAGATGCAGGCATTGGAGGAAAAGTGGCTGAGAATGTTGGTAGAAAGCTTAAGCAACTTGCAACCTTTCATCAAGTATTATGCGTTACTCATCTTCCACAGATAGCAGCTATGGCTGACAATCATTTAAAAGTTGAAAAAAATGTTGAAGATGGAAAAACAAAGGTTGAGATAAAGCCTCTTAGTGAGTATGAAAGAAAGGAAGAGATTGCCCGTATGCTTAGCGGAAGGGTTACGTCAAGCTCTCTTAAGCATGCAGAGGAGCTTTTAAGCGGTAAAAATATAGATTGAGCGATTCTAAAATGTCATTGCAATTGTTCTTTTTCGTAGCGTATGTTAAATATATGGAGAGTGCGAGATACTTTAGTCCTGAAGCAATTCTGTCTTTTTATGAGATTGCCACGCCTGCCTTTCAGCAGGCTCGCAATGACCCCTTTTTTCGGTATTGGAAGGCACACCCCTTTTCGTCATCGCAAGACTTGCCGACAAGCAAGCTTTGCAATCTCTCCGTTATATCATACGAAGAAAAAAATAAGAGATTGCTTCTCTATGCTCGCAATAACCCCTACTTCTTCATCGCAACGCATTCCCTCTCTTTTTCATTGCGACGCATTCCCCGTTTCTTCATTGCGATGCATTCCCCTCTCCGTAATTGCGACGCGTTCTCCTCTCCGTCATTGCGAGGGCACGAAGTGCCCGAAGCAATCTCGTCTTTATCAGATTGTCAAGGAGTACTTTGTACTACTTGCAATGACTGGTTAATAAAGGTTTTTATACAATTAAAATAAGTTAGAAAAATGGAGGAAATATGGAATTTGCTGATATCTTAACCAAAATACAGGGTGATTATGCAGATGTATTTTATGAAGAAAAAATTACAAATCAGCTAAATATGGAAGAGAACAAAGTGCAGAAATGTTCTTCAACTTTTGATAAGGGCATTGGTGTAAGAGTTATCAAGGATGAAAAAGTCTTTTATGCTTACACAAATGATTTGACAAAGGATGGTATAGAAAGGGTAATTGAACAGCTAAAGGCAGAGCAAAAAAATTTAATAGACCTTAAGAGAATTGAGCCAAAATTTTCTTTCACGATAAAAAACTATCCGCAGTCTTTTACTCTTACAGATAAGCTCAAATTTGTAAAAAGAGCAAATGATTATGCTTGGGGATTAGGAAAAGATATAAGACAGGTTAAAGTGCTTTATGGAGATTCAATTCAAAAAGTAAAAATTGCCACTTCAGAAGGATATTACACTGAGGAAGAAAGAATTTATACAATTTTTCTTGTTCATGTTGTAGCTTTTGAAGATGGAGTAATTCAGACAGGATATGAGGTTATAGGCGGACTCAAGGGAATAGAAATTTTTGAAGAAACGCAGCCTGAAGAACTTGCGGAGCAAGCTGGAAAAAGGGCTTTAATGATGCTTAAGGCAAAAAGAATAAAGGGTGGAAGAATGCCCGTTGTAATATCCTCAGAGGCAGGTGGAACAATGATACATGAGGCAATAGGACATGGGCTTGAGGCAGACCTTGTTCAGGAAGGACTTTCTGTTTATGCAGGGAAAATTGGTCAATCTGTTGCTTCACCATTAATTACTGTTGTTGATGATCCAACCCTTCCAAATATGAGAGGTTCATATTTGTTTGATGATGAAGGAACTCCTTCTCAAAAAACAGTACTTGTTCAGGATGGAGTTTTAGTGAATTATCTTTATGACAAAGCAACAGCAATGAAAGAAGGGAAAAAATCAACAGGAAATGGAAGAAGACAGTCATATGAGCATTATCCAATTCCAAGAATGAGCAACACTTTTATTGCACATGGAAAGCATTCTCCAGAGGATATCATTCGTTCAGTTGAAAAAGGATTTTTTGTAAAAAAAATGGGCGGTGGACAGGTAAATACAGTTACAGGTGAGTTTGTTTTTGAAGTTCAAGAAGGTTATCTGATTGAAAAAGGACAGATTGGAGAGCCTGTAAGAGGAGCACTTCTTATTGGAACAGGGCAGGAGATTTTAAAAAGTATAGATATGGTTGGAAATGACTTGGGCTTTTCTGTTGGAACATGTGGCAAAAATTCTCAAGGAGTGCCAGTCACAGACGGAATGCCTACAATAAGAATCCCAGAGATTGTAGTAGGAGGAGAAGCGAATTAGTGATGTTGGATGATAGATGTTAGATTGAAAACAATGGTGTGGTAATTTTGCCACATTTTAGATGTCAAATTTTGCTTTTCTGTTTGAGAAGTTACTGATAAACAAGAATCTTCATATTTTATCTTTTTTGGCATAAAAATTGTTTATTTAATTCTGATGCCATTTCAAAAGACCATAAAATCAGAGGTTTATCTTTCTGGTGTAGGAATTCACACTGGAAGAAAAATTAATATAAGGCTTATACCTGCCCAGAGAGATACAGGAATAGTTTTTTACAGAAAGGACAGAGGCGTTTATGTAAGAGCCAAGCTTCCTTTTGTCATTGATACTTCCTTTGCAACTACAATTGGCATTGACGGAATAAAAATAAGAACCGTAGAGCATTTTCTCGCTACCCTGCATATTTTTGGAATAACAAATTTGATTGTAGAAATTGATGGCAGTGAAATCCCTGTTCTTGATGGAAGTGCGTTAGGTTTTGTAAATGCAATCTCTGAAGCAGGGATAGCAAAGCAGGGAAAAACTGTACCAATTTTTAGAATAAATAAGCCAGTAGTTTATGAAGAATCGCATTCAAAGATTATTGCAAAGCCTTACAACGGATTTAAAATAACATACAAAATTTTTTACCAGCATCCTTTAATCATGGAGCAGACCCTTTCAATGGATATCAATGAAAAAAACTTTGTCAAAGACATAGCTCCTGCAAGGACTTTTGGCTTTTTAAAAGATATTCAGTATCTGCTAAAAAATGGCTTTGCTCGTGGTGGTTCCCTTGAAAACGCGGTTGTGCTTGATGATAAGGGATTGGTTGCTGGAAGCTTAAGATTTAGGGATGAATTTGTCAGGCATAAAATTCTTGATGCTATTGGAGATTTATCCTTAATCGGATACTCCTTACAAGGACATTTTATTTTTGAAAGGGGCGGACATACTTCGCATGTTAATTTTTTGAGGCATCTGATAGAATCAGGTGCTTATGAATTAAAAGAAGAGCCATATTTTTCCTTCCAATTTTCTCCTCAGAGAGTTTAATTTCTATTCTTACCGAAAAATAGAGAAGACACTCGTCACTGCGAGCCCCCTGTTGCGAGCGATAGCGTGGCAATCCGCAACATCGTCACTGCGAGCCTCCGAATGAGGCAAAGCAGTCTCTAATAAGGCTTTATTGAAAAACAAAGTAGAGATTGCTTCGCATCCTTCGGATGCTCGCAATGACAGCAAAAAAACATAAATTTTCAAATGGTTATACCAATTATTGGATTTCTATCGCTATTTTTGGGTCTTATTGCTCATTTTGATTTTTTAATGATATAATTTTATCCATTACAATGAAGGATTTGCTATGCGAGTTATAATTATTGGAGCAGGAGAAGTTGGGTATCATGTAGCGAAATTCCTCAGCTACGAAGGAATTGATGTTGTTATTATTGATAGGGATAGAAAAAAGTTAGAAATAATTGCAGAAGAGCTTGATGTTGCTACAATTGAAGCAGAAGGTAGTGACCCTTCAGCATTTAAAGAAGCTGGAGCAGACAAAGCTGACCTATTGATTGCAGCAACTAACAGTGATGAAACCAACATGATAGCCTGTCTTCTTGGTAAGGCTATGTTTAATATAAAAAGAAAAATCGCAAGAATTCGCAATCCAGATTACTTTTTTAACAAAGAACTTCTCGGCAAAGCAAATCTTGACATAGAACCCGCAATAAATCCAGAGCTTGAGGCAGCAGAAGCTGTTGTTCGGACAATAGAAAACCCATTTGCCAGTGAAGTAATAGGTTTTGAAGAAGGCAAATTTTTAGTTATAGGTTTTAAAATTCCAAAAGAAAGCCCTGTTAACGGAAAAAAGCTTAAAGCAATAAGAACCCTTGTAAAGAAGGATTTCATAATTGGCGTCATTGAAAGGGATGAAAATATAATAATCCCAACAGGAGAGGATTATCTACAAGAAGGAGATATTATATATGTGCCTGTTCCTAAAGAACAGAAGCAGGAATTTGCTCAGATATTTGGAGTTCAGTGGGCACCCCTAAAAAAAGTAATGATTTTGGGAGGTGGAAGAATAGGATATTATATAGCGAGCAAATTAGAACATAAGGCAGATGTAAAAATAATAGAGAAGGATTCAGAAAGATGCAAATTCTTAAGCAAGCATCTTGGCAAGTCACTGATTCTTCATGGAGACGGAGTTGATAAACAGCTTTTGCTTGAGGAAAACATAAGCAATATGGATGTCTATATTGCCTCATCAAACATTGATGAGCTAAATATTATGGCATCCCTTCTTGCCAAGAAGCTTGGCGTTAAAAAAGCCATATCCATTGTAAATAGAACCGACTACATTCCCCTTGCTCATAATCTTGGAGTTCAGTCAGTTTTAAGTCCAAGATTAATCACAGCAAGTATAATATTGAGATATATTAGAAGAGGTGATATTTTATCTCTTACCGCTATTGCTGGCGACAAAGCAGAAATCATGGAAGTGAGGATACAAAAAAACTCGCAGATTGTCGGAAGAACTTTAAAAGAAGGCTTTTTCCCAAAAAATACAATACTCGGTGCTATTATTCGGGATGATAAAATTATCATTCCTTCTGGAGAGCACTCTATCAAGGAAAATGACAAACTGATTATTTTTGCTCTTAAAGATTCTATAAAGGAAGTGGAAAAACTCCTCACATGAATTTCAAAACAGTTTTAAATATAGTTGGAATAATCCTGATTATTCTCTCAATTTTTATGGTTGCACCCATAGGAGTTGCTCTGATAAATAAATCAGCAGATTTTATGGCTTTGCTACTTTCAATGTTGCTTACTCTTTCTTCAGGAACAATAATGCTTTCTCTGACAAGACAATACAGGCACGAGGAAATAATGTACAGGGAAGCCTTCATGATAGTCACTCTTTCATGGTTATCTGTCACATTTTTTGGTAGTTTGCCATTTATATTTACAGGAGCCACCGCTTCTTTTACAGATGCATTTTTTGAAGCCATGTCTGGTTTTACTACAACTGGAGCAAGTATATTTGCCGATGTAGAAAGCCTTCCTGCTGGGCTTCTTTTTTGGAGAAGTATGACTCAATGGATAGGTGGAATGGGTATTATAGTCTTTGCTCTTGCAGTGCTTCCAATAATTGGAACAGGCGGGATGCAGTTATTTAAAGCAGAGGTGCCAGAGATAAGCGTTGAAAAGCTTAGACCAAGAATTATTGATACAGCAAAGGCTTTATGGTTGATTTATGTGGGACTCACTGGATTGATAATTTTTTTATATTTAATTGCTGGTATGAACTTATATGATGCTGTATGTCATGCTTTTACAACAATTTCAACAGGTGGTTTTTCAACGAAAAATGCAAGCATAGCGTATTTTAATAATCCCTTTCTTGACTATATATCAAGCTTTGGAATGTTTCTTGGCGGAGTAAATTTCACGCTTTATTTTTATTTAATGCGAGGAAATTATAAGGTATTTTTTAAAAGCGCGGAATTCAGGTTCTACTTTGCGATTATTTTGTTTGTTATTTTTTTGGTGACCATTGACTTAAGACTTAATACATACCAATCTGCATTAGACTCTTTAAGGTATGCTGTTTTTCAAGTTATTTCAATTATGACTACAACTGGCTTTGCAACTGCAGACTATTTAAAATGGAATTACTTTTCTCAAATAATTTTGCTGATTATAATGTTTTTTGGCGGCATGATAGGCTCTACTGCTGGAGGAATAAAGCAAGTAAGAATTTATCTTATGATTAAGCAGATTTTTAGGGAGTTCCATCAGCTTATTCATCCAAGAGCTGTATTGGCGTTAAAGCTGGATGACAAATTTCTCACAAAAGAAACTCTCGGAAGCATCTGGGGTTTTGTATTCCTTGCTTTATTTTTATGTGCTATTGCAAGTATAGGAATGGCAGCAACAGGTCTGGATTTGATAACCTCCTTATCTACTGTTGTCTCTGCCATGAACAATGTTGGCCCTGCATTTGGAGAAGCTGGTCCAGCAAGCAATTACTCTTCAATCCCTGTTTTTGGTAAATGGATACTCATTTTCTGCATGCTTGCAGGAAGACTTGAATATTACACTGTGCTTATCCTCTTGACTCCTGCCTTTTGGAAAAGATAAACGAAAAAAGATTTATTTGCATTGTATAATAATACAAATGGAGCTTCTTGAAAAATTAGAAATACTTTCAAATTCAGCCAAATACGATGTTAGCTGTGCAACATCAAAGTCCTCCCTCTTTGGAAGTAGCAGGGTAAGGTTGCCTGGAATCTGTCATTCCTTCTCTTCAGATGGACGATGCGTTTCACTTCTTAAAATTCTGTTAACTAACATGTGCGAGTATGACTGTAAATACTGTATCAATAGAAAATCAAACAATGTAAAAAGAACAGCATTCACACCCAATGAAATCGCTTATCTTACAACTGAGTTTTATAAAAGAAACTACATTGAAGGGCTTTTCCTCAGTTCAGCTGTATTGAGAAATCCAGACCATACAATGGAACTTATGCTAAGAACAATAAAAAAATTAAGAAAAGAATATGGATTCAGAGGTTATATTCATGCTAAAATTATGCCAGATGCAGACTCACGCCTCATAGAAGAAATTCTTCTCTATGCAGACAGAGTAAGTGTAAATATTGAACTTCCTGAGGCATCAAGATTTCCACAGATTTGTCCTGACAAAAGAATGGAGAAAATTCTCAAAACAATGACCCACGCTAAGGAAAAACTCTTTGAAAAATTTGAAAAAAAACCGCATGGCGGACAGTCTACCCAGCTTATTGTCGGAGCAACTCCTGATACTGATTATAAAATTCTTGAACTTACCTCAAAGCTTTATTCAGAAATTATGTTAAAAAGGGTTTATTATTCAGCCTTTGTTAAAGTAAATGATGATGAATGTCTTCCTCCTGTTAGTGCCCCTCCTCTTGTTAGGGAACACAGGCTTTATCAAGCTGATTGGTTACTAAGGATTTATAAATTTAAGCTTGAGGACATAATAGATAAAGAACAAAATCTCCCTTTGGAGTTTGATCCAAAAACTCAGTGGGCTTTGAGAAATCTGGATATGTTCCCAATAGAGATAAACAGTGCGTCTTATGAAGAGTTAATTCGTGTTCCCGGAATAGGCATTAGAGGAGCAAAAAAAATAATCATGGCACGAAAATACTCAAGGCTATCCTTTGATGATATGAAAAAGCTGAGGATATCAATGAAAAAAGCTGTTCACTTTCTAAAATTCAACGGAAAGTATTTTGGAAAAATAAGAGGAAATCATGAAAAGGTCAAGGAACTTCTTGTTGAATACAAGCAGGGCAGTCTTTTTGAAGATGCAGAGGTGCTTAATGTAACTGCACACTCTGCAAACACTGGAGAACTATGAATTTTATCTATAACGGTAGCCTTGAAAGCTTCCTATTAGCAATTGAAAAGGCAGTTTTACAAGAGAATTCAACAATTTCAAAAGAACCCTCTTTATTTGATGAAAACATAGAAGTTCATGAAGAGAACATTGAAAACAAAATTTTTGATGAAAAGCTTTACTCAGATATAGTAGTTTTGTATCTTTCAGAGTCAGAGGGCTTTGAAAATTTAGCATTGAATTATGCTAAATACATAATCAGAGAGAAAAAATACAACAACATATCCAATGAATGGGTCAGAAAAGTAAATGAGATAAAAGGAAGGTTTTTCAGAGAACTTCATAAATACAAAGGTTTTACGAGATTTTATGAAATTGATGAAAATCTTCTTTTTGCAAAAATTGCTCCCCAGAACAACATCATTATTTTTCTTGCAGAATACTTCAAAAAAAGAATGAGAGAAAATTTTATAATTTATGATACCCAAAGAAAGCTTGCTGCATTTAGGAGCTGTTCAGATATATATTTGAAAAAAGTCGGAGAAATAAAAATTCAAATAGGGCAAAAAGAAAGGGAGATTAACAAATTGTGGAAAAGCTTCTTCAATGAAATTGCGGTTAAAGAAAGGAAAAACTACAGGCTCCAAAGAAACTTTGTTCCCTTACGATACAGAAAACATATTTTAGAATTCTTGCCAGAATAGCTTTCTAAGACTTCTTCTATACTTTGCTTTTTCTCACAGGTATATATTCAACTGATTGTCTTACAGGCTGAGGATAAAGATTCATTAGTAGCAGTATTTCCTTTGGTATGTCAGTAGAAACCGGGAGTCCAAGCTCTTTTGCCTTTTCAGCGCTGATTGGATAATCATGAGTCCAATGCCCAGATACAAGATGCTCAGCAATTTCCTTTGCTTTGTCTTCGGATAAATTGCGGGATACAATTTCTATAATTGTCTCTTTCATCTGCCTTATTGCCTTCTCAGCCTGATCAGCGAGTATAAGAGTTGAGTCATCAATCTCACTTATTGGTTTTTTATGAACTACATTTAAAACTGATACAGCAGGAAACTGTCCAAGCTGAGGGTCAAGCGGACCAAGAACCGCATGTTCACACATTACTATTTCATCAGCAGAAAGGGCAATTAAAGTGCCGCCAGACATTGCATAGTGCGGTACAAAAACTGTAACTTTTCCTTTATGCTTTGAAAGAGCCCTTGCTATTTGAGTTGTAGCAATTGCAAGTCCACCGGGCGTATGGACAACAAGGTCAATTGGCATGTTGTCGTCAGTAAGATGGATAGCCCTAAGTACCTCTTCAGAATCATTTATATCAATATATCTCATTATTGGAAAGCCTAAAAAACTCATTGTCTCCTGCCTGTGAACAAGAAGAATGACCCTGCTTCCACGATTTTTTTCTATCTCAGCAATAAGCTTCATTCTTGCACTTTCAAGCATTTTTTGCCTGATAATTGGCTGTAAAGCTATAATCACCAAGAAAATCCAGAAAAATATCGTCGGATCAAAATGCATAACCTGCCTCCAAGAGAGATTTTAAAATTAGTTTATCAAATTTTTTGGAAAATCACAAGTAATCGGCTAACACATGTGTTATCCCAAACATAGAGATAGACAATTATCAAAAGAAGTTTGACCCTATTTAAGTCAATTTTTTATGAAAATTATCCTCTATCTCCTCCGATTTCTTCCCTTTCGTAACAAACCTGCTTTTTTAGAATATATCAGCCTTCTTTATCACTCTATCGTCCAATCCCTTTTTATCTTTGTTAACTATTAAATGCTATTGCAGAGCTTGATGGGACTCTCTCTATGCCTATGCTCTCACTTAATACTTTTGTCCTCAGCAATTTCTCTTAAATCATCTATATGTCTACCACCTGCAATCAACATAATCACAATTGGATAAATATAATGCCGTGCATCATATCCTCTGTTTGAGCCTGCTGGAGACATCAACTGCTGAATAAGCCTTTGAACCCCAAAGGATAACATAAACTCAGTAAAAAGAGTAGCTCATGCATAGGATGTTAGTTTCTCATTCTGTTCTTTTGGGCTTGAAAATTAGAAGCTTTTGCTTTATCGTATTGATATGCTCCTTTGTGTATAATCTTTCACCAATTGGGTGAATTTTTTTACTATTATTCGCAAAGGAGCTTTCTTATTTTTTATTGTCCTTATCGCCATTTTAGGGTTATTGATAAAGTAATTTATCACGCAGGTATCTCATTATGTCATCATATGTTGGAGGAACAATCAAAAACACGTCAATATCGTTCGGTATATCAAGCTTTATTCTTTCATCATCTCGTAAAATCAGTATCCCTGACTCTCCTTCATTGAGATTATTTAGGATTATATTTTTTATCGTCTCTATCCTCTTTTTGCTTATTTGCTCAAAAAAATCAAACACTTTTTGCAACACTGAAGTTGTCTTAACAATTCTAAGACAGTTTGCCCAATCAATAAATTCACCAAATATTTCTGGGTCTTCTATTCCCTTTACTATTGCTCCGTCTGAGACTTTCTTCTCAATCAAGGGATAAAGATACGGATTTGTCTCTCTTATTACATCAACAGCATTCTGTCCTTCAATAAATATTGTTTCAATAAAAATTTTTGTAACGAAACCCAATTTTTCAAGCTTCTCAATCTGTTCAAGTGCCTCTATCCAATATTTCTCAACTAAATTTTTTAAGGCTTCATCCTCGTCGTCTGGTATAAAAAGATTAGGAATGCAAAAAAGTCTTCTCTTTCCCTTAAATTCATCTATTCCCAATCTTTGAATTTTACCTATCTCTGCCATAGCTTCTTACCTCTCAACTTTTATTTTAATTATAACATTTAAAAATCAGAAAGTTAGAAATTTAACTTGACAGGTTAATTTGAAGTTTTTTAAGCTCAAAATTGCTGGATGTAAGGGAAGAAGGGTGAGAATCCCTCGCTGCCCCGCAGCCGTGTTGGGAACGAAAGCCCATAAAAGCAGTGAATGGTGATTGGTGGCAGATGGTTGGTGAGAAAATCATTGTTCACTACTTGAGCCACTGGAGCTTCAGCTCTGGGAAGGCGGGCGAGTAGGTTGTGGGTCCCCAAAAAAATCAAGGATTTTTTGGGGTACTGCTTTAGCCCTAAGCCGGAAGACCTATCCAAGCTGGAAGCCTTTGGCTTCCATACTTCCTCGAGGGAGGATTATATGAACATGTACAATACTGTCTTTGGCTTTCCAAAAATTGGTTCAAACCGAGAGCTTAAAAAAGCATTGGAGGCTTACTGGAGCGGAAAAATATCAGAACAAGAATTAATCAATCAAGCTCAAACTCTAACCCTTAAGATGGCAAAAAAGGCATTTGACAGTGGTATTGATATCGTCCCATCAAATGAATTTTCGCTTTATGATTTTGTGCTTGATGTATCTGTAATGTTTAACGCTATTCCTGAAAGATTCAGAAAAATCAAATCCTTAATAGATTTGAAATTCGCAATGGCAAGAGGAACTCAGGATGCTCAAGCATGTGAGATGACAAAATGGTTCAATACTAATTATCATTACATTGTCCCTGAGCTTGATGAAAAAGCTTCCTTTTCTTTAACTGAAAATAAAACTCTTGATGAATATACTCTCATAAAAGAAAAGCTCAATATAGAGACAAAACCTGTTATTTTAGGACCTTTTACATATCTTAAGTTAAGTAAGATTAACAGAGATTTATTTGAAAAATTATTCCCAAGCCTTATCAATTCTTATTGTCAGCTTATCGCAGAGTTGTGTAAAGCAGGAGTAAAGTATATTCAGATTGATGAACCTGCCTTTGTTTTAGACCTTGAGGATTGGGAAATAGATGAACTGTCTGCTGGATATAAGAAAATTGCAAGTATCAAAGGGAACTCTAAGCTGTTTGTTCAAACTTACTATGAGTCTTTATCAAAATTTGAGCAAATAGTTTATTCTTTACCTGTTGATGGCATAGGGCTTGATTTCGTGGATGGAAAAGAAAATGCGGATTTTATAGTTAAATACGGTTTTCCAAAGGATAAAACTCTAATTGCAGGTATTGTTTCTGGAAGAGATCCATGGCGAACCAATATGAAAGAAGCTTTGCGTCTGATTGAAAAGCTCGCATCCTTTACAGACAACAGGCTCATTCTATCAAATTCATGCCCGCTTTTCCATCTACCAGTTTCTCTTAAACCTGAACAAGGACATATTCCTGAGGAGGTTTTAAAAAGACTTTGTTTTGCTGAAGAAAGATTAGAGGAACTTACAGCAATTAAGGAATTTTTAAAAACAGGTAAAACTCCAGAGGGCTTTGAAGATTTCCCAGTGCCATCAAATAATAAGACTGTTGAATACATGGAAAATTCTACTTTTGACCGAAATCCAGAATTTAAAGTTCGCTATAAACTTCAGAGAGAATCACTAAAACTTCCTCTTTTTCCTACGACAACCATAGGAAGTTTTCCACAGACAAATGAATTAAGAGCAATCAGGGCAAAGTATAAAAAGGGGGATATATCAGCTGATGAATATCAAAGATTTATTTTCAATGAAATAAAAAAGGCAATTCAGATTCAAGAAGAAGTTGGATTGGATGTATTAGTACACGGTGAATTTGAAAGAACAGATATGGTAGAATTTTTTGCTGAGAGGCTTGATGGTTTTATATGCACTAAAAATGGATGGGTTCAATCATATGGTTCAAGGTGCGTAAAACCTCCTATTATTTATGCAGATATTTCAAGACCAAATCCACTGACACTTAAAGAGACTCTATATGCTAAATCACTTACCAATAAACCGGTAAAAGGAATTCTCACTGGTGCGGTAACAATCCTGCAATGGTCATTTTACAGAAAAGATATCCCTAAAAAGGAAATAGCCTATCAGATAGCCCTTGCTCTTCGTGAGGAGGTTCTTGACCTTGAAAGTTCGGGGATAAAGATAATTCAGATTGATGAACCGGCATTCAGAGAAGGACTTCCTTTAAAAAAGAAGGACCACGAAGATTATTTTGACTGGGCAATAAAAAGCTTCAAAATAACATCCTCCTCAGTAATGCCTACAACCCAAATACATACCCATATGTGCTATTCAGAGTTCAACGAAATAATTGAAAAGATTTATGCTCTTGATGCAGATGTAATATCTATTGAGGCATCAAGAAGTAAAGGTGACATCCTTAAAGCCTTTGAAAAATTCAATTATGATCATGGGATAGGGCTTGGTGTTTACGATATTCACTCACCAAGAATTCCATCTCAAGAAGAAATGCTTGAAATTGTGAATAGGGCAATAAAATTTATTGATAAAAACCTCTTCTGGATCAATCCAGACTGTGGACTAAAAACAAGAAATTGGGAAGAAGTAATCCCCTCACTTAAAAACATGGTAGAGACTGCAAAGATTTTCAGAAAAAAGGAGGCTTAATTATGTTTAAGAACATCATCAAAAGGGATGGAAGAGTCGTTCCTTTTGATCCTGAAAAAATTACTGTAGCCATTGCAAAGGCAGGAAAAGCAACGAGTGAGTTTGATTACAACACTGCCCGTAGGCTTACCATCAAAGTCCTGCTTCTTGCTGAGGAATTAATTAGAGACAGAGACCCGCATGTTGAGGAAATTCAAGACATAGTAGAAGAAATACTACTTGACAGTCCATACAGAAAAACTGCAAAGGCTTACATTATTTACCGTGAACAACATGCGCGTATGAGAGAAATTGCTCGTCAAAGCGGAATAGACATCGTTGACAGCTACTTGAGCAAGGTTGATTGGCGAGTAAATGAAAACAGCAATATGAGTTACTCTCTGCAAGGGTTGAACAACTATATCTCATCAGAAATTAGCAAAACTTACTGGTTGAACAAAATTTATCCACCTGAAGTAAGAGATGCTCACATAAATGGAGATTTTCATATTCACGACTTAAATATTCTTGGACCATACTGTGTGGGCTGGGACTTACTTGATTTACTCATTCGTGGTTTTGGAGGTGTTGAAGGTAAAGTCTGGTCTCGCCCAGCAAAGCACTTTCGTTCAGCTCTTGGTCAGGTGGTAAACTTTCTTTATACACTTCAGGGGGAAGCAGCAGGTGCACAGGCTTTCTCAAACATAGACACTCTTTTAGCACCATTCATTGCATATGATGGATTGAACTACAAACAGGTAAAGCAGTGTCTTCAAGAGTTTGTATTCAATCTAAATGTGCCAACAAGAGTAGGTTTTCAGACACCTTTTACCAACATTACTTTAGACCTTCGCGTGCCTAATCATCTAAAAGACCAAGCAGTAATCATAGGCGGCAAACCTCAGAATTCCACTTACGGAGAGTTTCAGAAGGAAATGGATATGTTTAACCGCGCTCTTTTTGAAGTATTTATTGAGGGCGATGCAAAGGGAAGAGTTTTTACCTTTCCAATTCCAACCATAAACATCACAAAAGACTTTGACTGGGAAACTCCTGTTGTTGACCTAATCATGGAAGCTACAGCAAAGTATGGAATACCTTACTTTGCAAATTTTGTAAATTCAGATA
>JBEPZQ010000003.1:0-26047 GCA_041640755.1 Thermodesulfovibrio sp.
CTTCATGTTCAATCTCGATTAAATTTCCAAAACCAGCATCAAAATAACTGGCAATTACTCTTCCCGGTTTAAATGGGTATATAGGTGTTCCTTCCTCTACTGCAATATCAATACCTTTATGAAACAATAATTCTTTGCGAATAGGATGAAATCTTAAACCAAAATTTGAGCTTATAACTCCATCAACAGGTAATCCATATTCAAACTCTATTAAATTTTTTGAAGCTTTATTTTTAAAATCACTATTGCCATACTTGTCCAAATCCTTTTTCAACGAATTTAGTATCATATCTTTTAATCCAAAGCCTCTTTCTGCTAAAACTTTAGATACTTCTACCTCCATTAGATCAAGATAAGAGTTTTTCATAAAATTATCCTCTTCACCATTAATTTTAGCAATAGAATTTCTCATTTTACTCATCAGTTCTTTAATAAAAAGTGCTTCAAACTCCTGTGCAACGATATTTAAAGCTTCTTCATCATTTCTATTTTTAAGTAGATCTAATCTATAATTATTAATATAGCTTATATTCATAGAATCTCCAGATCGGCATTTAAAGCCCCTGCCGCTTTTAGAGCCTGAAGTATTGATATAAGATCTCTTGGAGTAACACCGAGAGCATTTAAAGCTTTAACCACCTCACCAAGGGTTACTCCTGATACCTCAACTAATGCAGATTTTTCTTCTTTTGCTTTTAAATTTCTTTCAGGAACGACTACAGTCTGTGCTCCTCTTGGAGCAAATGGCATAGGCTGAGAAACCGAATAATCTGTTTTTACTTCTATTGTTAAATTACCATGTGATACCGCAACTGGTAATATCTTAACGTTTTCACCTATCACAACAGTACCTGTTCTTTCATTAATAACAACTTTTGCAGGTAAGCTAATTTTAACTTCAAAATCTTCAATCATTGTTAAAAACTCAAACTCTTTTTTTGAATATCTATCAGGGATCCTAATGCTTATAGTAGAATGATCTATAACCTGTGCAATATTTTCGTCAATTGAATCGTTTATTTTTTTACTAATTGACACTGCAGTAGATAGATCGGGTTTTTTTAAGAAATATCTATATTCATTTTTTAATGGAAGTTCAAATGGAGGTGTTTTTTCCAGAATAATCCCCTGAGGTATTCTTCCTACAGTTAGATGATTTTTCTGAGTTGTTGTGCCTCCAGTGCCACCGATAAAACCTCCGATTGAAACGGGACCCTGAGCTAATCCATAAATATTCCCATCTGCTCCTTTCATAGGTGAAAGCAACAAAGTACCGCCCTGAAGACTTTTGGCATCACCTATAGCGGATATTAAAGCATCTATCTTCATACCTGCCTTTGGAAAAGGTGGGAGTGTAGCTGTTATCATAACTGCAGCACTATCTTTCTGTTTAATATCATTTACAGACAGATTTATCCCCATCTTCTTAAGCATATTAACTATTCCAGAAACTGCTACATTTCCTTTATCTCCTGTGCCGTCTAAACCAACTACTATTCCATATCCTATAAGTAGGTTCTCCCTTGCACCTTCAAGCATTACAAGGTCTTTTATTTTTTCTGCATAAATATTTGAACTAAATAAAAGAAAAGATAGCAAGGATGATATAGAGATTAACTTTTTTAATTTCATAGGCAACCTCTAAAATGGCCAGATTTTATCAAATAAGTTTGTTAGCCATCCAGGTTTTTGCTTTTCACCAATAATTCCCTCACCCATATAATAAATTTCAGCATCTGCAACTTTACTACTTAAAATGGTATTATCCTGTTCAATATCTTCAGGTCTAATTATACCTCTAACGGTTAATATCTGTTTTTCATTATTAATCAAAATCTCTTTACGAGATTCTATAATAAGATTTCCATTAGGTAGCACTTCTACAACCTTAGCTGTTATAACTCCAATTAATCTACCACTTCTTTGAGTATCACCCTTACCCTTAAAGTCTGATTTAGATCCGCCTTTAGCTGATGGCGCAAACACATTATTATCTCGATATAAGGTCTTTAATCCAAAGGCATTCTGTAAATTAAAATCCAGGTTCATTCCAAAAAAGTTATCAATTCCATAAGATGATTGTGAGTCTCTTGAAGAATTTGTCTGAGCATCATTTGTTCCACTAATATTTTCAACTACTTTTATTGTAACAAGGTCATTTAATTTTCTGGCTTTTGTATCTTCAAAAAGTCCTCCTTTATTTTCAAATAAAGAGTTTAAACTTCTATTTGATTTTTCATCAGTTATCTCAGATGGCGTTATGTATTTCTGATATGAAATAGGTGGTTTGGGAGTGGAACTGCAGGAAAAAAACTGAAGCAAAACTATACCGAATAAAATAATTTTTTTCATTTTAAAAATCCATAATCACTGTGTTAGAGTCTAAAAGCCTTCCCGTAATTACTTTCTTTGAATTAAGGTTTAAAACCTTTACCAGCGATCCTACTGACGAAGCTTCCTGAAGCTGCCCCTTAACCGAAATTTTTATATTTTCAGTGTCTATTACGATACTAACTTTCTGCCCCTTTGATATCATATCTGAACTTTTTATCATGTTTTTAGTAATTGCAATTCCAGTGCCAACTGATCGACTTAGCTCTTTTTTTACTATATCATCAATGTTTTTAATAGCATTCGCTGGTATCATGTGTAAAGGAAGTAAGCTTTCATAAAAATCTGTCTCGTCAATAATTTGACCTTTACTAAGAGGTTTCCTGGTTAAATAGACTCTATCATAGGCGGTAATTTGACAGGACAGCTGAAAGATTTCTCCTCTATTAGTTTCTAAAATAATTTTTTGTTTGTTAGGAGAGATTAAAGCTAAATTTATTTTTTTGACATCTTCAGCTTTTATCTTGTTAATATTATCATAAAATTTTATCTCCACTCTCTGACAGTTTAATTCCTTTTCAATTTGTTTTGTAATTAAATCTTCCACATTTGGGGAAGCATATGAACTGATAGCTAATCCCAAAATAAGTATTATTAAAAAGTTAAGTCTCATATGCTACCTCTTTAAATTATTTGTCATTTGAATAATATCTTCTGTTGCCTGTATGGCTTTTGACGCTATCTCATAGGCTCTCTGACTGATTATCATATTTATCATCTCTTCAACCACATTAACATTACTCATTTCAACAAATCCCTGAGTTATAGTACCTATGCCATCTGTTCCAGGATTAGCAACTGTAGCCGCTCCGGATGCTTCTGTTGCTTCAAAGAGATTTCTTCCAATTGATCTTAATCCCGCTGGGTTGGTAAATTTTGCTATCTGTATCTGACCTATTTCAACTGGTGTATTACTGCCTGCCTGAACGACTGTTACCTTCCCATCGGTTCCAAATGTAATACTTAAAGTATTTGCAGGTATGGTTATGTTGGGAGATATCAGAAAGCCCTCAGAATTTACAATTCTGCCCTCAGAATCCAATTTAAATGCCCCAGACCTTGTATAGGCTGTGTTGCCATCTGGCATCTGAATCTGAAAAAATCCTTCGCCTTCTATAGCCAAATCGAGTTTATTATTAGTTTGAACAAAATCCCCCTGTGTAAAAACTTTTTGCACCGCAGCAGGTCTTACCCCGAGCCCAATCTGAATTCCTGAGGGTATCTGACTACCCTCTGCAGATATACCGCCTGGCATTTTTTCTGTCTGATAATAAAGCTCCTGAAAATCTGCTCTTGCCTTTTTATACCCAACCGTATTAACATTTGCAAGATTGTTAGCTATTACATCAATATTAATTTTTTGAGCCTCCATACCAGTTGCTGAAGTAAACAAAGCTCTAATCATATTTTATACCTCCTAAACTTTTGCCATTTCGTTTACTACTTTGTCTGTGGTTGTATCAAAAGTTTGAATAGCTTTCTGATAGGTCTCAAACTCTCTAAAAAGATTGATCATATTAGCCATCTCATTTATAATCTCAACATTTGATTGTTCAAGATACCCTGTTCTAACATTAGATTTTATTGGTACTGGTTGCTGATCCGATATATAATAACCACCCAAAAGCTTATTAACTCTATACTTGTCTGGAAAGTCAACTATATCAATCGTTGTTACAAGCTGATTATTTACATAAATTTCACCTGTTTCCTTTATCATAAGCTCACCTTCCGGTATCCTTATTGGTATTCCCTCTCCAAGTACATTTCTGCCGTCCCATGTCTTTAAATACCTGTCTCTATCAAGAGTAAAAAGTCCCTTTCTTGTATAAAGTCCGCCCTCTATGACAAAAAAACCATCACCTTCTATAGCAAAATCAAATGGTTTTCCTGTTTTAACCATGGTACCGGTTGTAAAGTCCACAAAAGGTGCAACAACATCATTCATTTTTCTACCATCAAAATTAGTCTCATAAAGAACAGGTTCAAGCTCTGATAGAAAAAGGCTTCTGAAGCTCATCTTTTCCCTTTTGTATCCAACAGTAGTGGCATTTCCGAGGTTTTGAGAGCTTATCTCTATTGCTTTTTGTCTTGCGATTGCACCGGATAACACTATATAAATACCTTTTTCCATGCCAGGATAATTGCAATCGACATGCCATACTATTTCTTGCCTATAAGATATTGATATATTTGATATTTTATAAAAATATTTTTTGGCAATTTTTCGTGATGAAGGAATAATTTTCTTTTTTAAGGAAAAAATTTCCTACTTATTATTTGATTGCATGAGCTCTATAATAAGCTCTGCTTCTCCAATAGATAACTCCAGCTTCTCTGCTATTTCTTTTACTGGAACACCTGCATAGTAAAGTAAAGAAACCATCTTGTTTTTTGTTTCCATGTTTTTTTCAATTTTATTAATGGCTGTTTCGAGTGTTTCCAACCTTATTAATAGGTTATTAAATGTTATTTCCAGTTCTTCTAATTTATTTTTGATTTCATTAAGCTGATTTTGAGTTCGATCATCAACAGATTTTGTTTTATTAAAAAACTTTTTCAAGAAATTCATATTTTAATATCTACAATGTGAGAATCTTTTGCATTTTCAGACATTTTTTTATTTTGTTTTTTTCTAAAACTTCTTTTTTTAAAAGGCTCAAATATAACCTTCTCATTTTCTTTTATATTTGAATAGATAAAGAATGTTATTTTTTTTAAATCTAAGGTCTTCATAAATATAGCACTTATTTATAAAAATATTCAAGACTTTCCCTATTTACAAGGTAATAGTTAATGATTTCATCAATATCAGTATCGCTTAGCCCCAATTCCTCTATCATTCCTATAAGCTCCTCATCACTTGCTGTGCCATCGCAGCCATATCTTTGCTTTAATCTGCACAATAGATTTTCTGCTGTAGCCACTATAATCGATTCGGTTTTATACTCCTTTGCAGATAAAGGATTGTGATGATATTTTATTACTATTTTAAACTCATCTGGTAAGTAACTTTTTTCAGCTACTAAAAATCCAGCAAGACAATGATCACAGTCAAATAAGTTTTTCTCCTTTTTCAAAAGATCTTTATCATTAAAAAAATCAAGATATTTTTTTGCATCAATTGTTAAAAACAAAAGCCTCCCTATATCGTGCAAAAGTCCCATAAGGAAGATATTACCTTCTTTAAAATAAAATTTTTCTGAAATTTTTGCTGAAATAAGCCCTACCTCATAGGCATGTGCCCAGAAATGATAAAGAGAGATCTTTGATTTTTTTGAAAAATAATTAAAAATTTTCATGCTTAAGGCTATATTTTTTATGTTCTCAAAACCCAAAAACATAATCGCCTGTCTTAAGTTATCAATCTCACCAGAATGACCAAAAAATGGTGAATTAGCTATTTTTAAAACCCTTTCAGCTATCGCCTGATCATGGGAAATTATATTGTAGAGGTTTTCGAAGTCATTGCTATTTTCATTATTTTTTAACCCTCCAATCTTTCCTATCATAAAAGGAACAGTTGGAAAAGATGATAACTCATCTATATAACTTTTCACCTGATCAAAAAGCATACTTAATTATATTATCGGATAAAAATAAAATTTATTTAGGCAAATTGAAATATTTTAAAACTTTTTCAATTGAAAAGGGTTTTTGCAATATGTCTCTAACCTTGTAAGATCTGAGAGTTTCTTCACTTGACATAAGATCTCCACTCATAATGATTGATTTTGATGTTAAATTTTTTTGCTCCAGGAATTCAAGCAGTTTTACTTCGTTCGTTTCTGGAAGATTTTTATCGATAAAACATATATCAAAATTTTCCGAAACCAGCTTATTAGTTGCTTCAAATAAATTTTTGCAGATTACACAATCTACATTAAACTTTTTGCATATTAACTCATACAAATTGCATATAAATTCATCATCATCTATAACAAGCACTTTCATATCTTTTTTATCCTGTTTAAAATAGTAGCAGAATTTAATGAAAAATCAAATTATGGGGATTATATTTTAAGTTTAGCTCTAAGCTTGATTAACGCTTGATTATGGATTTGACAGACTCTACCCTCTGAAATATCAAGAATTAGTGATATCTCTTTCATAGTTAACTCTTTTTCATAATAAAGAGATAGAATTAACTGTTCCCTTTCGCTCAATTCCATAATTTTTTGAGCCAATTTGTCCTTTAGATCCCTATTTTCAATCTGAGTTTCAATGGATTCGGCATTTTCATCGCTTACAAAATCAATTATTGGATCATGATCATCATCACTACCATTAGGCTTATCAAGGCTGAGTATATAAGAAGCCTCAGCACTGGAAGTTATATCCACATACTCATCCATTGACATATTTAAATATTCTGCTACTTCATACTCATCTGGCATCTGTCCATTCTGATTTTCCAGTTTATTATAGGCATCTTTAATTTCAAAAATCTTTTCCATATTTTTTCTTGATATGTTTTTCTGTGCCCTCAATGCATCAAGCATTGCTCCTTTTATCCTGTATTCAGCGTATGTTTTAAGAGATGCTTTTTCTGAGTCAAACCGATCTAAAGCACTTATTAAACCTAACACACCTATCTGAACCAGGTCTTCCAAACTTAATATTGATTGATCCAACAACCTTTTTGAAAACCTTCTTGCTGTGGTAACTATGTGAGGTAGAAAGTCTTCAATAATCTTTCTTCTATCTTCGGTTATAAAATTTTTAGTACTTTTTTTTTCCATGTTAAATTATCTCAAAAAAACTGAATATTTGATTTAATCTCTGGTTTAATATTAACTAATTTTTTTGCAATCTCATTTATACTTAATGCCTGCTGACTATCTGGAAAAAGCTCCCAAAAAGATTTCTGCTGTCTTACCGCCTTGACTATATTATCATTCTTTTCTATGCATCCAAGATAATCCAACGATACATTTAAAAATCTATCTGCTACTAAAGAAAGTCTTTTATATACCTCAATTGCTTCCTTCTCGTCTTTTACAAAATTTACTAAAATATTGAATTTTTTTTCTTGATACTTATTATGTAAAACCTTTATAACCGCATAAGAATCTGTCATTGCTGTAGGCTCCGGGGTAGTTACCACTATAATCTCATGAGAAGCAACGCAAAAAAAACCTACATTATCAGATATGCCAGCTCCTGTATCAATAATAAGTATGTCAAAAGATTTTTCTAAATTTTCGAATTCCTGCAAAATTTTCATTCTCTGAAACTCATCTAATCTTGTTAACTCCTGAAAGCCTGAGCTGGCTGGTATAATTTTAATCCCCGAAGGTCCATCAACAATAATGTCATTTAATTTTTTTGTATTTTCTAAAACATCCCTTATATTAAATTTGGGAGTAAGGTTTAGTAAAATATCAATATTGCCAAGTCCAAGATCTGCGTCCAAAACAAGAACTCTTTTTTTATAATTTTTCTGTAAAGACATAGCAAGAGCTGAAACAATATTGGTTTTACCCACTCCACCTTTACCACTTGTAACAGCAATAGATAAAACTTCTTTCTTTACCATAGTTAATGCACCACCTCATTTTTTAATATCATATAAATTAAATTTTTTATCTCCGGAAATTTTATATCCTGAGGCACCCTTTGGCCATCTGTAATATAAGCTATGGGTTTTCCAGAAACTTTAAGAATATTGTAAATATTTCCATAACTAAAGGCTTCGTCGACTTTTGTAAAATTTATAAAATCTACAGGAATAGTACTGTAGATTTTATATGTTTCTTTTAAACAATTGCTATCATTTGTTAAACTTAGCAACAGATGTGTTTCAATAGGAATATACTTCTCATATATTTTTTTTAATTCAGATATATAACTGATATCTTTTGGATTTTTTCCTGGAGTATCTACAAAAATTGTATCTAAGGGGCCCATCTTCTCTATCTCTGATTCAATTTTATCTACAGAATTTATAGTTTTAAGAGGTACTGCCAGTATATTTGCATAAGTTTTTATCTGCTCTATTGCACCAATTCTATAAGTATCCAGATTAATTATTCCAACTTTTTTACCTTCTTTAATAAGTTTTGCACACAACTTTGCAATTGTAGTGGTCTTTCCAACCCCTGTAGGTCCAATGAAAAGTAATATTTTTTTACTTCCTAAAGAGCATATTTTAATATTTTTCTCCATTCTATTGACCAGATCATTTAAATCTTTCAAAGAGTCGCATAACCTATAACATTCTTCTTCCCATATATTTTTGCTTTTTAAATAATCCACAATCTTCTTTTTACCATTAGAGATATTATTTTTTAAGTGAAGATTATGCATCTTTTCTACCATCTCTCTTAAGGCATTAATCTCTTCTCTTAAGATTTTAATATCTCCAATTTCCGTAGTTTTTTCTCTTACAAAACCTTCCAATTGATTAGAAAAACTATTTTCTGACATATTTTTAATATCCATATCAATAGCCGCTATTATCTTTACAAATCCATCTTCTTCCTTGCTCTCCTCGGAGCCAAGTATTATAGCATCATCACCCAGTTCTTTTTTTACCAAAAGCAAAGCTTCGGAAAAATTTTTTGCTTTAATTGTTTTAATCTTCATATGCTATCATCCCCACTGAGATTAATTTTACTCCATGTGATATTTCTGCATTTGATAAAACAACCACAGATGGCAAAAACCTCTCAACTATTTTTCTTAAATATCTTCTGTTTTGAGAGGAGCAGAGTATTATAGGATGTAACAATTTTTCCCTACCATTTACTAAAGCCTTCTCAAAGCTCTTAAGTAGCTTTGAAATTACGTCAGGATTTAACACGCCACTCTGTTCATTTGCTTCCGCAAGCTGTCTTTCGAACACAGGATCTAATGTTAGAACTGCAAGATTGCCATTGCTATCCATATATTGTTTGGTAATATATCTTGATAATGCCTGACGGACAAACTCAGTTAAAATTTCAACATCTTTTACCTGCGGACTGTAGTCAAGTAACGTTTCAAGAATAGTAACCAGATCATTTATAGGAACTCTTTCTCTTAAAAGGTTCTGAAAAATCCTTTGAAGATTACCTAAAGTAAGATGAACAGGTATCAGCTCATCAACCAGTTTTGGATGAACTTTTGCTACCTTATCAAGGAGGTTTTGCACCTCTGTTCTTGTTAGAAGCTCCCACCCATGACTTTTCATAATTTCTGTTAAGTGAGTAACCAGTACAGAAGCTGGATCAACAATCGTATAACCTGCAAGTTTTGCTCGATCTATTTCTGCTTCTTCTATCCAATAGGCTTTCATACCAAAGGTTGGCTCTTTGGTCGGTATTCCCTTTATCTCTATTTCGCTTCTAACTGATTCATCTGATTCTATGGCTAAATAATAACCTACCATTAACTCCCCACCAGCAATTTCAACCCCTCTAATTAGAATTTTATATTCATGCGGCCTTAGCTGAAGATTATCCTTAATATGTATAGGTGGAACTATAAAACCAAGCTCAGATGCAAGTTGTTTTCTCATAATTTTAATCTTTGACAGCAGATCCCCCTTCCCTTCTTCCACAAGAGAAATTAAACTATAACCTATTTCTAAAGATACGGGATCATATTCAATATATGACTCTATCTTAGGTTCTTCCTGTTTTTCCTCTTGAACTTCTTCCTTTTCTTCCTCTTTAGGTATTTTATTTATAATATAAGCAATTGTGCTAAGTAATATTGCTATAGTAAAAAAAGGGATATGTGGAAATCCTGGAATTAATCCAAAAACTAATAGAAAAACAGAAGCAGTATATAATGCTTTTGGATTTATTAACATCTGTTTGGCTATATCTTTGCCTAAATTGGTTTCAACTCCAGCCCTGCTAACAACAATGCCGGCTCCAGTAGATATAAGCAAAGCTGGTATTTGTGATACTAAACCATCACCGATGGTTAGTATAGTAAAAGTGCTGGCTGCATCAGATACAGACATGTCGTATTGGAGAACCCCAATAATTAGTCCGCCTAAAATATTAATAACAGTAATAACTAAACCAGCAATTGCATCTCCCCTAACAAATTTGCTGGCTCCATCCATTGCTCCGTAAAAGTCGGCTTCCCTTGCTACTTCCATTCTTCTTTTTCTAGCCTCCAAATCATTAATTATTCCTGCATTTAAATCAGCATCTATTGCCATCTGCTTTCCTGGTAGTGCATCGAGAGTAAATCTGGCAGCTACTTCTGCAATTCTGCCAGCACCTTTAGTAATTACAATAAAATTTATTAAAATTAGAATTAAAAACACAATGAATCCAACAACATAGTTTCCTCCTACCACAAAGCTACCAAAAGCCATAATAACATTTCCGGCTGCTTCAACCCCTTCATTTCCTTTTAAAAGAATTAATCTTGTTGAAGCTATGTTTAAAGCCAATCTAAAGAGAGTGGTAATAAGAAGAATCGAAGGGAATGCTGAAAAATCAAGAGGTTTACTAATAAATATTGAAGTTACCAATATAATAATTGACGAACTGATCTGAAGAGATAAAAAAAGGTCTAAAACTACAGGAGGTAAGGGTATAATCATTATGGAGAGAACTAACATTACGCCAACAGAGATTATAATATCTGTTCTCTTGGCTAATGATTCAACCCTTTCAATCATAATCTGCCTCCTCTTTTCTGGGCATTAAAAATATATGCCAAAATCTGAGCCACTGCTCTATAAAGCTCCTCTGGAATATAGCTGTCAAGCTTTATTTTAAATAAAGCTCTTGCTAAAGGCTTATCTTCAATAATCGGAACACCGTTTTTCCTTGCAACTTCTTTAATCTTTTCTGCTAAATAATCTGCTCCCTTTGCCACAACCTTAGGAGCTAACATTTTTGAATCATATTGTAATGCGACTGCTATATGAGTAGGGTTTGTTACCACAACTTTTGCCTTTGCAACTGCATCAAGCATTCTTTTTCTTGCCATTTCTCTTTGAATATGCTTTATTCTTGCTTTAACCTGAGGATTTCCTTCTGTTTCTTTATACTCTTCTTTTATCTCTTCTTTTGTCATCATGAGAGAACGTTCATAATTCCACTTTTGTAAAAAAAGGTCTGCCACACCAACAATCAAATAGGCTAAAAAACAGTATAGGACTGCCTTTCCTATTAATACAAAAGATGAATATGTAATTTCTGTAACGCTTTTATCTATTAACTGAACCAGATTTTTTAGATTATTTTTCAAAAGTATATAAAATAAAACAGAAAATATAGTAAATTTAATAAACATTTTGATCATCTCAGAAAGCCCATCAATTGAGAAAATTCTCTGTAAAGCCTTTAGAGGATCTAAAGCTGAAAGTCTAAAAAGCTTCCTTATAACAAGCCCCCCCTGAGATATTCCGGTAGTCACTGCTATGATTATACAGACAGAAAAAAAAGGAACAAGTATCCATAAGGTTTCAGTTATAGAAGTTCTAATAATTTCATAGGGATCTCTTATCTTAAGCGTAAAAAACATTCTAAATAAATCAGCTAAATGATGAAAAGTTTTTATCCCCGATATATAAAATAGAGCTAAAACTCCTCCCATCACTCCTGCTGATATTAGCTCCTTGCTTCTCCAAACCTGTCCCTCTTCTTTTGCCTTTTCTCTTTTTCTCGGTGTTGCTTGCTCAGTTCTCTCATCAAATTCAGACATTTAAGACCTCATAAGAACTATTAGATTTTCCAGGTTTTTTTCAATTCCATTTATGCTTTTTATAAAAACCTTTATAAACAAAGGAAGGCTAATTATCATTAAGGAAAACCCAATAAAAGCAAATACAGGAAATAACACAAAGAAAACATTTAATTGAGGCACCGCCTTATGAAGAAACCCAGCGATTAGATTCGATATAATCATTCCGATAAGCACAGGAGATGCCATTTTTACTGCTATAATGAACATACCTAATGTTACTTCCAGCAGGCTTTTTAGTATTTGACCAAGATTAATTATAGATAAAGGCACCTCATAGCTTTTAATCAGAAGGTATATTAACTGATGATGGGAATCGGTTGTTAAAAAAATAAACATTGCTATTATTCCATATAATCTTGAGATCTCTGTAGATTGTCCCATCTCAGGATTATAAATTGTTGCCAGTGAAAGTCCCATTGTATTACTCATAATCTGACCTGTCATATCGACAGCGAAGAAAACCAGCTTTAATGATAGTGAAAGTATTATGCCCCATAAAACTTCTGTAATTATTATTGCCTGAATAGACATATTGTTAAAATTGACTTCAATAAAACTAAAAACAACCATACTTAGAACCAGACTTAACCCTGCTCTAAAAAAAGGAGGTAAATTTTTACTGCCAAATATGGGAAAAAGGCTAAAAAATATACTCGTCCTTAAAAGTACAATCATAAAAGAGAGAAAATCTTTGTTAACCATATTTCTTACCTAATGTAAAGAGGTATATTTTCAACTAACCTTATTGTGAAACTTATGAGGATTTTAGCCATCCATGGAAACATAAAAAAAATGCATATAAAAACAGCTATAACCTTGGGTACGAAAGTCAGGGTGTACTCCTGAATCTGAGTAATTGCCTGCAAGAAGCTAACGAAAAGACCAACTATTAAACTGACTATAAGTGCTGGACCCGATACTAATAAAAGAGTTTTTAAAGCTTCTTCAGATATACCTTTTACCAGTTCAATTGTCATCTAAAACTCCTTACAAGAGAACCTATTATTAATCCCCAGCCATCAACCATAATAAAAAGAAGTAATTTAAACGGAAGCGATACCATGACAGGAGGAAGCATCATCATACCCATAGAAAGCAGTATACTTGAAACAACCATATCTACTATTAAAAAGGGGATAAAAATAATAAACCCAATTTCAAAAGCAGTTTTTAACTCGCTAATAGCAAAGGCAGGAACCACAACTTTTAGAGATAGATCGTTAGCATTTGCTGGAGCTGGGGATTTTGATAGTTTTATAAATAATGCCAGATCTTTCTCTCTTGTATTTTTAAGCATAAAGCTTTTTATAGGTTCTTCCATATTTTTTACAGCTTCTTTGAAATCTATTTTTTTTTCGAGATAGGGATCAATAGAGTTTTTAAATATATTGTCTACGGTGGGAGACATTACAAAAATAGTCAAAAAAATGGATAATCCGATTATTACCTGATTTGGTGGTATCTGCTGAATACCAATTGCCTGCCTTAAAAAAGATAAAACAACTACAATTCTCGTAAAAGACGTAAACATTACTAATACAGCAGGAATGACCGATAAAAAGGCAATAAGGAAAAAAAGTGTCATCAAGGGAGAACTATCTTGAAATTTTAATAATTCGGTCATTTATTTATCTCCTGAATTTAAATCCGATATAATGTCAAATTTTGAATCGTTTTCTTTTATAGACACTCTTTTTATAAGCTTAAAATCATTTTGGCTTATCCCAAGATAAATTATCTCATCTCTAATCTTTATGGCGGTTATGGCCATTTTTTGACCTACCTGTTGATAGGCAAGCACATCAATAAGATTGGTGTTTTTTGGTCTCTTCTTATAAAAATAGAACAATAAGAAAATCAAAGCTAAAATAAAAATTAAAGCATAGATTATGTTTATGATTAACTCAGTCATTACTACCAACCTCTATTGCATTACAAACTCTGAAAAATAAACATTTCTAAAAAAGTCCTTCCCAATAATCTGATTAACTCTTAACAGAATTTCATCTTTAAGCTGTATTTTTCCTTCAGGACCAGAAATTGAATCAACAGATTTACTGCTTATCAAAGTTATAATTGAGTCCCTTAGAATGGGTGTTTTCTGTTTTATAATCTCTTCCTGTTTGGGATCGTCATACTCTAATTGAATTGTGGCTTTTAAAAATCTACCATGCTCAGCAAGATTCACAACAAAGGGATCTAATGCAAAAAGATATGTTTTTTCAACATTTAATTTTTTTTCCTCTTTCTTTTTTTCCGTCTTTTCTCCTTCTTTATGAACAAAAAAAGTATTGAAGGCAAAAAAACCACCTCCACCAAGAATTAGAACAGCCAATAAAATGATTAACAAAAATTTGTTCTTTCCTTTTTTAGGTGCTTCTTCAGTTTTTGTTTCCACATTTTCAGCCATATTGCACTCCTTATTTTTTTTTGAAATTAAATCAAATACTGTGCCAATAAGCAAGCTATTGAAAATAAAGATTTTTTCCAGAAGACCTGGGTTGACGTCAATTATATGACAATAAGATGGCTATAAGGATACACAAAATAAATATAATAAATGTTAAGGATTTTTACTGATTCAAAGCTGTTTTTATTTTTGAAATCAGCTCGTTTACAGAAAATGGTTTTTGAATAAAGTTAACTTTTTTGTCACCAATTTCTATATCTTTCAAAAAAACTTCACTATATCCTGACATATAAATTACTTTTAAATCTGGTAATTTATTCTTGAGAGTTTTATAAAGTTCAATTCCATTAAAATCTGGTATTACGATATCTGCAATTAGCAGATCTATAATCTCAGCTTTATTTACTATCTCTTGTGCCTCCTTTCCGCTTTTTGCTATAAATACTTTAAAGCTAAAACTTTCAAATATTCTTTTTAGTATATCCAGTATTAGCTCATCATCTTCCACCACAAGCACATTTATCTTTAAATCATTTAGAGTTTCTATCTCTTTTACACCATTCTCTGATTCTACGGTTATTAAAGGAGCCTTTGGAATATATATTTTAAAAGTAGTTCCTCTGCCAGGCTCACTATATACTCTTATAACTCCATTATTCTGTTTAACAATTCCATATATGGTGGATAATCCGAGTCCAGTCCCGACACCTTTGGGTTTTGTTGTAAAAAAGGGTTCAAAAATCCTTTTTAAAGTCTCAGAATCCATACCACACCCTGTATCACTGACCTCAAGCTGCACATACTCATTCTGGATAAACTCATCATACATATATCTTTGCTCATCAGGTATCTGAACATTCTTAGTTTCAATAATAATTTTTCCTGAATCTTTTATAGCGTCCTTTGCATTTAATATAAGATTGACCAGGATCTGCTGTATTTGAATTTCATCCATATAAACCTTAAAAAGCTTATCGGTCAGTTTAAGCTCAATTTTTATGTTTTCACCAATTACTCTATTTACCATTTTAAGGCATTCTTTAATAACCTTGTTTAGATCTAAAACTTTTGGGGTGATACTCTGTTTTCTGGCAAAAGTAAGCAGTTGTTTTGTTAAATCGGCAGAATTTTTTACAATTTTTATAATATCCTTTAAATCTCTCCCTATATCGCTATCCTCATTTATGGACATTAAAGCTAATTCTGCTTTACCCATAATCCCTGTTAACATATTATTAAAATCATGGGCAATGCCTCCTGCAAGCCTTCCAATGGCTTCCATTTTTTGAGAATGTAGATACTTTTCTTCAAGCTGTAAATAGTCTGTCAGGTCTTTAATTATCAATAATACATTAAAGACCTCTTTGTTATCATCCAGAATAGGGGTCAAAGTAGCTAAGGTTGTAATTACCGAACCATCTTTTTTTCTAAGTTTAAGATTTCCTGACCAGAATTTTTTGGTTTTAATACAGTTTTTTAGAATATTAATAATTCCTATAACATTATCCTCATACTGTTCAAAATCATTAAGATTGGCTTTTATTATTTCTGATTTATTATAGCCCAGAAGATCCTCTAAACCTATATTTACATATTCAAAACCACCATCAAGATTTAAAAGGGCTATGCCATCTTTATTCTGTTCCACAGCGGTTTTAAGAGTTTTTAACTCCTGATCTATATTTAATTTTTCTGTAATATCATTAACGTTTGCTATAAAAAGCTCCTCAGGCTCACTTAAAAACTGTAAAATTACCGAAGCTTTGTAAAAAGAATTATTTTTTCTTTTAAAAGTCAAGATTAGTTCAAATTTTTTAATATCACCCGATGAGATCAAACTGCTTATTTTTTTTACTTCTTCTCTTTCTGACTCAATGATAAGTTCCAAAAAACTTACACCTTCCAGCTCATTTTCTAAATAACCTGTATTTGCCAGTGCTGAATAATTGGTATAGACAATGCTGTAGTTATCTTTTTTGAATATATAAAACTCATTGGTTGCATGCATTACAATTCTTGATAATAGCTCATTTTTACTTTTTAAAGCCTTTATTTCTGTAACATCAGTAAATATAACTGCAAATCTTCCCTTCTCATAGCTAAAGGCTCGGACGAGATAGTGTCTTTTAAGTGGTTCGGAATACCTTTCGAACGAGATGGAGGAGCAGTTAGTTGCAATCTCTCCATAGGTCTCAATCCAGAATCTTTCAATATTAGGTATAACTTCAGTAACCCTTTTCCCTATTATCTCGCTGACTTTTAACCCTGTTAATGTCTCAAATGCCGAATTAGCCTCAAGAAAAATATAGTCTACTGCTTTTCCTTTATTGTCATAAACGACCTCGTGATAGGCATAGCCGTCTATTAGATTTTCAAAAAGTTTTTTGTATCTTTGCTCTAACATTTAAATACCTATAAAAATATTAGCTAATTTATTAAATTTTAAAAGTTTATAAGCTTGTTAATCTCAAAATTAACTTTTGTAACTGTTTTAAAAACTTTATGAACCTCGTTAATAGTTTGAACTATGTTGGATATCCTTTTTGTAGCATCACTCATTACCTGACTTTGTTCCTCTATTGCCGTTGAGAGACTGTTAATTTCATCACCTATTTTATCAGATAAATTTTTAGAATTTTCAAAGGATGATCTAATAATGTGTATATCTTTTTCGAAACCAGATATTATTTCATTAACTTTGTCAATATCGTTTACAACAGACAAAACTTTTTCTTTAAGTCCATCGAGTATTACTTTAACATCTTTTGTTAACTGATCAGTTTTTTGCGAAAGCTTTCTTATCTCATCGGCGACCACTGCGAATCCTCTACCTTTATCACCTACTCTTGCGGCCTCTATGGCCGCATTAAGAGCCAAAAGATTTGTCTGATCAGCTATATCTGATATAGATACGATTATGTTCCCTATATTCTCAGTTGCAACACCAAGATTTTGAATTTTACTTACCACTTCTTGAACTCTATTTTTTTGTTCAGAAATATGTTTAACCCTGCTTTCAAGCTCCTTATCAAGACCTACATTTTGTTGAACCATCTCCTTAACCTGTAAATTAATAGAAGAGCTATTTTTAGACATATCCCTTATGGTGGCATCAATCTCTTCCATTGCAGTAGCAACTGAAGTGGTCTCTTCATTTATCATATCAAAACTGGAATCTATAAGCCCCATTGTTGTGCTGACTGTAGATCCTAGGATATTTGATTTTATAAGCCCTATGGAAATCTTTTTTATAAGTGGCAAATCATTAAGATCATTATTTTCTATCTTTTTTATTTTTAAGGAAAGCATAGCTACCCCCTGTAAAGATCATCAATAATATCAACTCCACACTTTAGATTTGAAAACCAATCAAAAAATTTTTTCACATCCTCTTTTTTATTAAAAATTGCCCCATGCTGCGGTGCAATAATATCGATTTGGAATTTTGACACAATCTCTACATATTTTCTGCAAACCTGATTGGATGCCATATATCTTTTATGAAAACCTTCCATAATTTTTAAGTGAGAGTTAAAATCTGTAACAAAGGGATATCTTTTATCTGGAGGGAATATGGCTGCTCCAAGATCTCCAGTAAATAGAATCTTTGCACGTCTATCATAGACATGAAAATTTGCTACCGAATGCAAGAAATGTGCTGGGATTAACTCAAAACTATCACCTGAAGGTAGATTTATTCTTCCACCGTTATCTTCAATTGGAACAATTGAGCTCATGTCAAACATACCATAATGTGGAAGAAATCTAACCCACCATTTTGAAATATAAATTTTTGCATTTGTTACAGATAACCATAAAGCAATGCCTGAAGAAACATCAGGGTCCTGATGGCTAAAAAATATATATTTTATTCTTTCAAGATCAATATATCTCGAAATGTTAGCTACTACTCTTGGGAATACGTGTATTCCTCCGGGATCAAGTAATATTCCTGTCCCATCATTATCAATAAGATATTGATTAACCTGCACTAAACCATCTTCATCTTTCTCCTCCCAACCAAGCCAGATAAATTTATGTTTACCATCGTCATATAATGTTTCTCCTCTTATAATATCTAAATTATATTCTTTTTTTTGTTTAAACATAAAACTCCTCCTGTTTACACACTATTTATAATCTCACCAGCTATTTCTTCTAAGGGGAGAACTTTATCCGCAATACCCGCATCTACTACTGCCTTGGGCATACCGTAAATGACGCAGGTTTCTTCGTTTTGAGCAAAAACTCTACCTCCGGTTCTTTTTAATGCAATAAGTCCTTTACATCCATCATTTCCCATACCTGTCAAAATAACCCCAAGAGCACGACCAGGGAATAACTCTGCTACCGACATCATTAAAGCATCTACTGATGGCCTGTATATGAACTCTTCTCTATCTGGAGATATAGAGGCTACAACCTCTATTCCTTTTTGCCTTTTAAGTCTCATATGTCCATAACCAGGTGCAAGATAGGCAACTCCGTTTTCAATTAAATCTCCATCTGAAGCCTCTTTAACACTTATTTTGCTTAACTCATTTAATCTTTGAGCAAAGGGACCTGTAAAATTTGGGGGCATATGCTGAGCAATCACTATTGGTACTGGAAAATCTTTTGGAAGTTTAGGAAGAATCTCTTGAAGTGCTTTTGGTCCTCCGGTTGATGTGCCAATTGCTACCAAGCTTATTCTTCTCTCACCAGTTGTCCTCTGTGGTATTTTGTAGGTTTCAGATTGTTTAGGCTGGGATATTATTGAAGGTTGTTTCTTTTTCACCAATCCTTTTTTTCCAATCTGCTTAATCTTTTGTATCAAAACGTCTTTTATTTTTACTATATTGATTGATAGATCAGATAAATTTTTTGGAATAAAGTCAACAGCTCCAATTTCAAGCGCATCAATTGTTACTTTTGCACCCTCAAGTGTCAAGGAACTTACCATAATAACAGGTACAGGCTTTGTATTCATAATATGTTTTAAGGCAGAAATCCCATCCATTCTTGGCATCTCAACATCCATAGTAATCACATCAGGATTAAGTTTCTCATTCATTTCTATGGCTTCAACACCATCTTTTGCTTTACCTACTATTGTTATCTCTGGATCAGCTGACAACATATTGGCTATGGCATTTCTCATAAACGCAGAATCATCTACAATTAAAACCCTAATCATAGTATCCTCGTTTTACAAAATAAAAATTTATTTAAAAATTGTTTAAATTATCGATTTCAAATTTTTAACTTCATTTTTATAATTTTAAGTGACTTTTACTAATGCTTGCTTCTCGCTTTCATCAAAAAGCTTATCCATATCAAGCAAAATTATCAGTCTATTATCAATGTCAACTATACCTTTAATAAACTCTGATGACACGTTTGTTGACAGAGGAGGCGTGGGCTTTACAAAGCTGCTTGATATTCTTAAAACCTCTGAAACAGAATCAACTATTATACCAATTATTATGGAAAATATTTCCATAATTACTATCCGAGATTGCTGATTCTCCTCCACCACCGGCAATCCAAACCTTTTTCTTAGATTTATAACTGGTATTACCTTACCTCTCAAATTAATAACACCGTCAACATAATCAGGAGAGTTTGGAATTCTGGTTATTTCTTTCATCCTGTTGATCTCCTGAACTTTAAGAATATCAATTGCATATTCTTCATCGCCAAGTGTAAATGTTACAAGTTGTAAAACATCATTGTAAGTTTGACTACTTGCATTAGTTAGTGCATTCATATATATCCTCCTTTAAAATCCAAATTCTTTTAATAAGTTATCAACATCTTCCTGAGAAACCTGAGTAGATACTTTCTCTTTTTTCGATGCATCTGATTCTATCTTAAAACCAAAATTAGCAATTAATTTGACTAGTTCATCTTCTAAATCTCCAACCAGCTTTATGACTTTATTTATTATCTGACCTGTTATATCCTGAAATGATTGAGTTGTTAGTATTTCAGTAAGGTCATCTTCCATTTGATTTTTAAACTTTTTAAGATAATTAACACTATCTTCATTTCCAGAAATTGCCCTTATTTTTTCCGCCAGGGTATCCATTTCAAGAATATACTTCTCTACCATTGCCATAGTCTTATTAGCTGCCTCTTCAGTCTTACTGATCACAAACTGAAGCTGATCAATCGCTCTTGGCATTTCGCTTTTTGCCATCTCTTTCAACTTTGGATCTATTGATTCTTTAAAACTTTTTAAAGAATTATGAAGTTTTCTTGTAACCTTTCCTATCTCATTAAAAAGCTCATTTTGATTTACACTAACTATTTTTTTTATTATTTCATCTGCTTTTTCATAATCCTGTTCAGATACAGCATCCATAAAATTTTTTATATATTCAATAATATGATATCTGGGATCATTAAAATCTATACCTTTCTTCTCATAAAAATCTTTGGTTGAAATATTTTCCTTCACAAAAGTTGTTCCCCCCATTCCCTCGACTTTTTTTGTAACCTCAATCTGATCTCCCTCTTTCTGTTGATATTCAATAATCTCCTCTTCCAACATACGTGCATCTTCGATGGGGACAATTTTCTTTGTATCTAACATTATAATCAGCTTATCGCTAACCTTTGCTACTCCCTCTACTAAATCATCAGAGCTAACATCCTTAGGATGTTCAATATCAATGTCTTCGATTTTTATTACACCTGTTATTCTATCTACTAATATTCCAAATGTTATATTTCCAGATGAAATAACTACAACTTTGGTTGCCTCGGTTAAATTATCAATATTCATAAGTCGTTTTAAATCTATTATCGGAATTATTTTCCCTCTTAAATTTGTAACCCCCTTTATATATATAGGAGCTTTTGGAAATTTTATTATATTTGGTATATTTATTATTTCTTGAACCTTAAGAATCGGTATAGTATATTCGGTCTCGTTCAAAATAAAACCAACATATTGCATAATAATGTTCTCCTCTCTTTTACTTTTTATTTAATGTTTTCATTAATAAAGCAAGATCAACAATTAAAACTACCCTTCCATCCCCTGTTATAGTAGCACCTAAAACTCCACAATGTTCCATATCAACGCCATTTATAGTTTTTATAACTATCTCTTCCTGCCCCAAAAGAGAATCAACTGTGATACAGATCTTTTTATCTCCCAAAGCTGCCACAAGAACATAAAGATACTGATTTTTAAAATCTTTTTCTTGTGGTACATTAAGAACTTTATGTAAGTGATAAACGGGTAAAACCTTACCTCGGATATTTAAAACATCCTGGCCTGTAACATTTTTAAGGTCAGAAAAATTTATTCTTAAAGTCTCTTCTATCATTGTCTGAGGAATTGCATAAACTTCATTTCCAACTTTCACCATTAAAGCTTGAATGATGGCTATTGTTAAAGGCAAACTGATTCTAAATGTGGTACCTACATCTTTACTCGTAATTACATCCACATAACCATTTAAATTAGATACATTTGTTCTAACCACATCCATTCCCACACCTCTTCCGCTCAGTTCGCTGGCAGCGTCTTTAGTTGATAAGCCTGGTAAAAATATAAGGTTAACTGCCTCCTCATTGGACATGGCTTGTGACTCCTCAAGACTTATGAGCCCCTTTGATACAGCTTTGTTTTTAAGTGCATCTATGTCAATGCCTTTACCATCATCGATTACATCAATTACAATCTGGGTACCTTTCTGATAAGCATTAATAGTAATTTTTCCTTTTGAGGGTTTTCCTTTTTTAATCCTTTCTTCTGGGTATTCTATACCATGATCTATGGAATTCCTAATAATATGCACCAAAGGATCACCTATATTTTCTATGACCGACTTATCAACTTCAGTGTCTTCACCAAATATTTCTAATACGATATCCTTGCCTAATGAATGAGAAAGATCTCTTACCATTCTTGGAAATTTGCTGAATACTTTCTGAATGGGTTGCATTCTCATTTTCATAACTGCCAATTGCAAATCAGAGGTAACTCTGTCTAAAAAACCGGTAGTTTCAGAAAACTGTTCAAAGAACTCCTGCATGTTTTCTTTGTTTGCTTTAGAAGCCAAATTCATTAATCTATTTCTTATAAGCACTATTTCACCTGATAAATCCATCACTTTGTCTATCTTTGAGACCTCTACTCTTAAATTTGTCATGGTCTCCTTTTCCTTAGGAGTTGCGTCCAAGGGCTGTTTAATGGGTTGAAGCTTTTGAGATACAATATTTTCTTCCTTCTCTTTTTCTTTTTTCGGTTCATTTAAATCATCTTTATCTATTTGCTTTGTTACATTATCCTCTTCTGCTCCTTTTATTGCCATGTCCATCTCATTAAGAAAAAGAGTTATGTCATTATCGTAAGTTTTATTTTCTTTTATACAATTTATTATTTCCTTTAATATGTCTACGCTTTTTAAAATTATATCTATTAATAACCTTGAAAGCTTTATCTCCCCATCTCTTATTTTTTTCATTATATTTTCAGCTCTATGCGCTACATCAACAATCTGCTGAAAACCCAAAAAACCTGCAGCCCCCTTTAAAGTATGCATACTCCTGAAAATGTTATTTAAAAGCTCTTTATCATCGGCTCTTACTTCAAGTTCTACAAATAAAGGGTCAATATTTTCAAGAATCTCTTCCGCTTCTGTTATAAATTCTTTTATAATTTCATCAAGTTCTTCTGACACATCTCCCCCCATTTAATTTTTCAGCAACTGCTTTTTTTCTGCAATTTTTTCTAATTTTTCTTTTAGAACTTCAGCGGTAAAAGGTTTAACTATGTAATTATCAACTCCTGATTTTATGGCTTCTATAACTTTCTCCTTTTCTGCCTCAGCAGTTATCATAAGAAAAGGAATGCTTTTAAGGGGCTCTTCAGATTGTCTTATTTTTTTTAAAAGTTCTATCCCCTCCATATTTGGCATATTCCAATCCGAAACAACCAGCTTAAAATCAGGGTCTGACATAAGCTTATTATAAGCCTGCTGACCATCTTCTGCCTCTTCTATGTTTTTGAAACCAAGTTGATTTAAAAGATTTTTAACAATTCTTCTCATGGTAGGAAAATCATCTACTACTAAAATTTTAATATTATAGTTAAACATTAAACATCTCCTCCCTTCTCAAAAAACTTTTTCAAAATTTTTTTAATAGAATTAGATACTTGTTCAGCTGTAGTCGGCTTAATTAAATAATCATCGGCACCTGCTTCAAAAGCTTTTCTTTTCTCTTCCTCATCAGCTTCGGTGGTTATCATAACAACGGGAATTTTATTAAAATTGGTATCGGATTTTAAATTTTTTATAAATTCAATTCCATCCATATAAGGCATATTTAAATCGGTGAGAATGAAATTTACATCCCGTTCCATAGCTAATTTTTCAAAGGCATTTAATCCATTTTCAGCAGTTACCACACTATACCCTTTACTTTTCATATATAAGCTTAAAAGTTTTAAAGTAGTTTTATCATCATCTACTATCAAAATCTTCATTGAGACCTCCTATCAAATTACACTTTTTGATAAGCAACTACTCTATTCATTATATATGGTTTAAAAGCCCTCGTAACATTATGAAGGCTTTCTGACATGCTCAAAAATAAAAAACCTCCCGGCACCATAGAATCGTAAATATTACTAAGTGCCTTTTGTTTTGACTTTTCATCAAAATATATTAGAACATTTCTACAAAACACAATATCCACATTGCTTATTTTTTTAGTTTCACTGGGATTTATAAGATTAATATTATAAAATGAAACGGTTCTTTTGATCTTCTCATCAAGCTCGAAAAATAAGTTATCTACTTTTTTGAAGTATTTTTCGAGATATTGAATAGGAACATTTCTTACTGAATAGGAATTATAAATTCCTCTTTTTGCTGATTGCAAAGCCAATTCTGAAATATCGGAGGCAATAATTTCAATAAAATAGTCTTTGTAATTCTCTTGTTGCACCATTGAAATTGTATAAGGCTCTTCTCCCGTTGAACATGCGCAGGACCATATTTTAATCTTATTTTTTTTCTGTCGAACCATGGGGATAAGATGATTAAGGCAAGCATAAATCTGATCCTGTTCCCTGAAGAAATAGGTCTCATTGGTGGTAATTGCATTATATAAATTAAGAAGTTCACCATTTCCTTTATGACTTTTTATGTAATCAAAATATTCTTCAAAGGATGATTTTTTACATTCCTTTAATCTATTTTCTAATCTGTTTTCAATAAAATACTTCTTATTATCACCAATATATATTCCTGTCAAACTGTAGATATAATCTCTAATATTTTTAAATGTTTTATCTTCTATCATAGCCATCAACCAAAATAATAATTAAAATAGTCCCGAACTTTTTGTGGTAATTTATTAATATTTTGATTGAATTTCTCAGCATTAATAATCAAAAGAGAATTTATGCATTCGTGTATTATATCTTCGTATATTTCATGATTTAGTAGATTCCAGATTGGCTCAAATGCTTCTTTTTTACCTATTTTCCCAAGACTTTTAACAGCAGTTTTTCTTATATGGCTATCTGGGTCTGAAAGGGCTTTTATCATAACCTTTTGAATCTCTTCATCATTAAGAACATTTGAGAGTGCATTAATTGACGCTCTTCTGATATCTCTTAAATCTCTTTCCAAAAGCTCAACCAGATATGGTATAGATTTTTCACATTTAAGCTCCCCAACGAGCTCAATTGCTATAACTTTTGCCCTATATTTATATGTTTCATCTTTAATTACCTGAATAAAAAAATCATTACAATCAGAATTTTTTAAAACATTCTTTATTTCTTCAAGATACTCTTCATCATAAGGCTCTGTTGGATCAAGTGCACCGGCTAAATCAATAATTTTAGGTAGATACTCAAAATATCTAAGGTTTATTAAACCTTTTATGCCTAAAATTCTATCATCCCAATTATCCTCACTTAAAAGAGTGATAAGTATTTCTTTTGTATCCTTAATATCCTTTGCGATATCATAAAAACTGTTTTTTATTAACCCTTTAATTATTTCTTTTTTCTCTATTTCTCCAAGCTCATAGTAATATCTCAAAATTTTTTGAAAACCTTCTTTTGAGCCCAAATAGCTTAATGCCTCAATTGAGGCAGTTCTAAGAGAAATATGATTTGACCTTACCATTTCTGAAATTTTTTCTATAGCTTCATAACTTTTGAAGTGAGCTAATGCTCTTAATGCTGCATAGGCAACCCATTCATCATCATCGAGAGCCTTAATAAGCTTTTTTTCTGCTTGTTTAGCATTTAGTGCTTCAAGAGTCATGACGGCAGATGCTCTTACATTTGCGTTTTCATCGTTTTCCAAAATTTTTATAATTTCTTCTACATAATCACATTTTCCAATTTTAGCAATAATGTCTAAGGCAAATTTTCTAATATCATCATCTTTATCTTTTAAAAGGTTTTTCAAAATTGGAATCGAAACCTCACCTAATTCTTGTAAAATAACTATTGCCATATTCCTCAAATAGGCTTCTTCCCTCAACAGCGGAGCTACCATGTAAGCCGTAACTTCCTGTCCGAGGCTT
>JBEPZQ010000004.1:0-19747 GCA_041640755.1 Thermodesulfovibrio sp.
GACTGCTTCGCCCCAGATTGCCACGCTATCGCTCGCAACAGGGGGGCTCGCAGTGACGAGTATCTATCTCTATTTTTCGGGAATTGTCTGTGTCATAACTCATTTAAGATTTTTCTCCCAGTGTGTTTTAAAAACACCTTGGAAATAATAAAATTTTGGACAACAATCAGAATGATTTAAGATAATTTGCAGATCGCGACACAGCCACCTAAGGTGAAGCATTGCAATCCATCTCTTCTTTATTGCTGCGGCATCCGTTAGGATACAGAAGCAATGTCAAAAATTGTCACACTAAATTCAGAATGCTTAAAATGACTGGCTAATAAAGGTTTTATAAATGTCCTCTCAAATCTGATAAAAATAAGCATTTATTGGGCGTCAATCCTAATTCTAATTTTTAGAATATTTTCTCTTTTACCCATCATCATTCTTTATGAAACATGAATTAAAGCCCTCTTTTAGGGCAACAGGTATTAGCTTGATAATTTCACTTATCTGGGTTGATGGGTCTGGTTTGGCAATTTCTCCAGCAACTCTGTTGATTTTTGATGCAATAGCACACGCCTTTTCAACTTCTATTCCGTATTCAATTAAGGCTGAAACAATACCTGTTATAGTGTCGCCTGTTCCACCAATTGGTTCAAGGGCTTCAATTAAGGGTTCTTTGATTATTTCAATGATTTTTCCCTCATAAACAATGTAGTCTGCTTTTCCCTTCACAAGGAGATATTTTGAAGCATTGTTGTGTTCATAAGCTCTTTTTACAAGTTCCTCAACTTTGCTTTCATCCTGCAGTATAAAACCCCTTGTGTAAAAAGGATGAGGAGCTTCTTCATCTGCCAAAAATGCAAGTTCTCCGGGGTCAGGCGTAAAAAGGTCAAAAGAAGGTGCATTTCCGCTCATTTTTGCTGCATACATAAAACCAGCATCTGCAATAAGAAAAGGACGATGAGAAAGCTCATCCAATGTTATCAATATTTTATTGCACCAGTCTGCATCAGGCATTAAATAATGAAATGTCAATGTTGAAAAATTTCTTTTTTTGATATCCTTTACAAGAAAATCATACAGTTTTCTGCTTCCATCTCCCTTTCCAATATCTCCTACAAGATAAACAAAAGGAGGCTCTTTCTTTAAAATTTCAAGAATTTTTATGGCTGCTGCAATTAATGCAGGAGTTCCTCTTTGAATAGAAACTCTTTTGTCTTCAACAATAACATGCTCTTCATCAAGAAAAGCTTTACCAGCAACAATTGGAAATTCATCATCTGGCACAGTCCCTATGATTGCAAGCATAATTCTTTTATTTTATCATACGCAAGCTGAAGAGCATATCCGCAAAGCGTATGTCCAAGAGCTCTTGGCTGTGGTGCCTCTGTTAATTTTTTTCCAACGAGCATAGCTGCTAAATAAGGAACATCAGGGCATCCACCTCCTGATACATTGACTATTTTTAATGTGGATTTATGCACGGTTATTTTCATATTAGCAGCCCTCACCATCAGATAACTGCCGTAATCTTTAACATGAAAAAGGTCAACAGGTTTAAGATTTCCGTCATTGGATGGAATCCAGTCAATTGGTAGAAGCCCTTCTTTTTCAAGAATAGTTAATATTCCCATTGCTTCAACAATTGGAAATTCAATTGCAAGATCACAGCCCTTTCTAACATGAGCTGGCGGTCCTACAACTTTTACATCATACCCTTGTTTTTTAAGAACGTTTTCTGCCCTTATAACTTCAGAGGTATTCTCAAATATGAGAATACCTCTGCTGTCTGTTTGAGCTTGCTCTTTTTCTTTTTTAAAAAATTTTTTAAAAAATCCCATTTAATCTTTCTTTATCTTTATTTTGTATGCAGTGCCTTCCTGCTCTACTGTAACGACTTGCCATCCCATAGAATTTGCCGCACGGGATACATTTTCCTTTGAAGTATCTGTGTCAACAAGAATTTCAATTTCACCTTTCCCTAATTTTTTGATAGCCTCAAGAGTTAAAAGAACAGGTTCTGGACAGGAAAGTCCTCTTGCATCTACTATCTCAGCCATTTTTTACCTCCTTCTCATTGTTAAACCAATGATTACGCAAACAATCAAACCTATTATCGTAGCCACTGCTCCATTTGGTCCTATTCCTTGAGGAGAGCTTGCAAGTCCAAAATTATGAGCAATTGCTGCACCAATTATCATTCCTGATGCAAAGATAGCTGCATCTCCATCTCCTTCACCTGACATAAAAAGCTGTCTACCGGGACATCCGCCTGCCAGTGTAAATGCAAGTCCGGCAAGAGTCATTCCAAGAAAATTCCAAAGTTGCATTGTATGGGCAATTGGCTGTTTTTCAAAGCCTGCATTGAATTGTCCAAGTATAAGATTTGTTATCAGTGCTGCCACGAAAAATGCAGCAACTCCCGCGAAAAGATGTCCTTGTTTGAAAAGAAGCAAATCTCTAAATGCTCCCATTGTACAAAATCTGCTTCTCTGGGCAAGAAGACCTATAAGAAGTCCTGCTCCAAGAGATATTAGCAAAGGTGCATGCATTGAACCCGGACCTTTGAGGCTATAGAAAAGAAGCATGCCTCTTGGCTCACCTTCAGGTTGCGGGTCAATTAAAAGGAGAACGAGAAGTCCAAACATAAGAAAAGGAAATACTAATCCTGCGGCTTTTGAAGAAGCTGTTTGCGTTCTTCCAAGAGAGTATCCAGCTTTAAGAAATCTTGTTCCAACCCATATACCAAAGATAAGTCCAAGCAAACCAAATATTGCATTTCCATCACCGCCTGCGAGTCTTAGAAGAGTTCTCCAAGGACATCCTAAGAAAACCAAAGCTCCTATCATTGCAAATATTCCCAAAATAAATCTTACAAAAGGAGCAGAGCCACCACGAGGTCTAAACTCTTTAAATGCAAGAGCTGAAAAGAAAGCACCAATTACAAAACCGAGTATTTCGGGTCTCATATATTGAACAACCGCAGCTCTGTGAAGTCCAAGAGCACCTGCAATATCCCTTTCCATACAGGCAACGCAGATGCCCATGTTTGGAGGATTACCAAGAAACTGAAGAAAAGGCGCCAGTACACCGATAATTAAACCAACAACAATAATGCCTGTCCTCGTTGCAAAGAAGTTTTTCAATGCCTCCATACCCCCTCCTCATAAGTTTTATAGTATTTTATCAATAGAGTTCCTATATGTAAAATTGATTTTTTCAATAGATTTTGACTTGTTTATCGCTTTTTTCTATCAATTTGTCTAACTTCTTGCATGGAGAAAGGATTGAAACCAAAATTAATTGATTCTTAAATGGCTTGGTAGGGCTTTTTCCTTGTCATTGCTAATGTCCATCAAGCCTTCAGCTCGCAATCACTTGATTTCCACGCCTCATCGAAGACGAGATTCTCATTGACAGAAAAACTTTCCAATAACGCTCAAAAAAACTTAATAATGAAATTTGAACAACTTAGTATTTCTATTTTTTAATTCCTTTTCTCTCTCTTTTTTGTCTTTCACTTTTCAGGTGCACATATACTATCTAACTTAAGTTAAAAACAACCACACTTATAAAATAATCTCCCTTTACCCTTGTGATTAATTTAAATCCATTAATTTTACAAAGATAATCAACAATTTGAAGCCCGACCCCTGCTCCGTGTGATGTTTCTGCAAAGTCATTTCTGATTACTACTGAATTATTGAAAATTTTGACATGAATAATATTTTTTGCGTACTTAATTGAATTGTCTAACAATAGAAAAAAAATGTGGGATAATATTTCTCTGTTACATTTAATCGTTAATTCTTTGCCAGTTATCTTTACTTTCTTTTCTGTTTCAAAATTTAAACAAATTTCATGGAAAAAATCCTTAAGATTTATGAAATCCTTTTCCTTGGGTAACATTGGAATTCTCTTTACTGCATCAATTAATCTTTTTATCTCATCATTTAAAATGTTAGAGTGCATTTTAAGCCTTTCTATTATTCTGTCCTCTGGTTTGTATCTTAGTATTTCCAGATTAGTTTTAACAAGGGCAAGATAGTTTCCAATTTTGTGGGATAGGATAAGTGTAATAAGTTTTAAAAAATTTTCATATTCATGCTCCCTTCTAACGAGAAGTTTTATAACGAGATAAAATATGTACATTAGGATTAAAAGAAACAAAGACTCCCATATAAGGACAGTCTGAGAAAATTTTTTGAAATATTCTTCTTTATAAATAGGCTCTATTGTCAGGTCTTCCCCTGTTTTTTTGATAAATGGCGGCAAAGGATAATTCTTATCGTATCTTAAAAGCTCTTGATAGCTCAATATTATCTCTGTTTCATACCTTGATTGCTCCTTGATGAAAAAATATATTACAAACAAATTGATTATAGAAAATACTAAAACCAATGCAACAGCAAATGTTATAAATAAACGATTTTCAAATTTCAACTTAGTCTGTAGCCCCTTCCTTTAAAGTTTTGTATTGCATCCTTTGGTAAGATCTTTCTCAATTCTTTAATGTATGTTCTTATAACATCATCTCCTACAACTTTGCCTCCCCACACATAATTCAAAATCGTATCGTGACTTACAATTCTTCCCCTATTTTTGACAAAAAGTTCAAGTAACTGCCATGCAGTCTTTGAAATCTTTATCTCATGTCCTGATTTATGAACAGTTTTGGCATCAAAATTGATTTTTACATCTCCTATTTCAATAATTGTATCTAATGTTTTTCTTCGGGAAAGAGCTAAAAGTCTTAGTAGCAATTCTTTAGGCTCAAAGGGCTTTGTCAAATAGTCATCTGCTCCTCTGAGAAAGCATTCTTCCTTGTCATCAATTGAACTTTTTGCTGTGAGAACAAGAATTGGAGTTTTTATTCCTCTTTGTCTGATATATGTTATTAGATTTTCTCCCTTTGAATAGCTTAGAATTAGATCAACAATTATAACATCAAATTCGCTTACATTTAATACATTCGGAAGTCTTCTTTCATCGTAAAGCCAAAGAACATCTATTTGTTGAAGTTGCAAGTATTCAACAATACTTTCGCCTAATGCCTTATCGTCTTCTATGATGAGGACTTTCATCTGGTCCAACTAATTTAAGTTTAAAATTATAATCAGCATGTTCATCCTTCTTTTTTATAAGCAACCATTCCTTTTCCTTGCCTTTAAGCTTAAGAAGCACAAATCTACCTTTGAGCTTTTCACCTAATAAAGACACTTCCCATTGTCCCTCTTCTGGAGAGCCTTTTATTGTTTGATATTGCCCTTTATCCCATATATAAACTTTGCCTGCCCCGTAGTATCCCTCAGGAATTTCGCCTTCAAACTCTCCATACTCCAATGCATGATCCTCTACCATTATTGCAAGTCTTTTGTCGTTGGGATTCATTGAAGGTCCTTTAGGCACAGCCCAAGATTTCAACACTCCACCATACTCAAGTCTTAAGTCAAAATGAAGATGGCTTGCATGGTGTTCATGGACAACAAAATATGGCATATCAATCTCCTCTTGACTTCTTTGCAAATAATCTTTTTATAAGCATTGTTGCGTATGCTCCTCTTGGGAGTATAAATCCTAATAAAATCTTTTTCTTATCCTCATAAATATCGTCTTTTTCAACTTTGTATTTTAAAGAGAATGGCATGCTCAGAAGAGTTCTTTCAACTGACTTAAAAAATGCCTGCCTTATTTTTTTGAGATTAAACAAAGGCAGTGAAAGTTCTCTTTCCGCAAGAATTTCAAAGTATATTTTTTCCGTTAATCTGTCAGGCATTTTTGCCTTTGATGAGGCGGTAGGAATTTGCAGAGACTGAAAATTTTTAAAATTTTTTAAATCTGGCTCGTCAAAAAAAATATAATCTCCTGCTATACCTCTATGGGAGAGAAGATTATCTTTATCAAACAGTTTTAAAACAAGTCTTCTTGCTGTCTCATTCCACAAAAAACTCTGATATGCGGAAAAAAACATTGACATCTCTTCTCTATGAATTTTTCTAAGAACTGTAATATAGTCCTTAGGATTGTCAGTAAGATGCTGGAATGCAAACTGCTCAAATTGCGTTTTTGCTTTTTCAAGGCATAATTGCCAATTGCCCCAGTTTTGATAAAAAAACTTTTTTCTCTCTTTAGCCTCTTTTTTATCTTCAGGATAAACATGGGTAAGATAAATCTTTAATGCTCCGTTGTAATGCTTTTTTAGAATCTTTTCAGCTATAAAGCCCTGCTTAGGGTCAAAACTGCCAAATCTTTGGTCATCAAAGTAATTAATAAAGCCGTATTTCTGAATTTTTTCAATTTGAGGAAGAACAAATTCAACTCTTTTTTCAGATACATCTCTCACAGTAATTTTGAATACATTACCTTCAATGTGTTTGGGATCCATTGGAACATCTGAAAAACCAACTTTTTTAATTGAAAAATTTTCTTCCTCAAGGGAAAGGTCTTTATTGCAATTTTTTACTGTAATAAATTGTTCTGTAATGGCATGTCTATCCTTTTTTCCACCGTAGGAAATATTTTCAAAGGGAATTTTAAATCTTTTAGCAATTCTCTTTAAAAGTTCAACAGTATTCCAGTTTGTTTTTTTTAATAGATATACAGTGTACTGTCCTTTTTTTCTAATCTCAAGGTTGGTAATTTCCTTTACTATAAAGTCCTCAGGCTTTACTTTGATTTTATATGACATTTTTCCTTGAGTTCATCAAGCTCTTCCTTTGTTAAAGGTCTTATTTGCCCCGGTTTTAAATTTCCGAGTTTAACTCCATCAATGGCTATTCTTATTAGCCTTATAACTGGATGACCTACTCTTTGAAGCATTTTTCTTATCTGTCTTTTCCTACCCTCATGAAGGGTGATTTTTATCCAAGAGTTTGCTTTCAACTTTTTTACAAAATGAACGCTGACTGGAACTGCGAGTTTTCCATCAATTTTAATACCCTTCCTTAGTTTGTCTATTGTCTCTGGTTCAATAATTCCATCAACTTTGACAAGATATGTTTTTTCAATATTTGAAGACGGATGCATTATTTTGTATGCAAGTTCACCATCATTGGTAAGAATCAAAAGCCCCTCAGAGTCAAAGTCAAGTCTACCAACAGGATAGACCCTGAATTTAATACCACTTAAAAAATCCTTCACAGTCGGTCTTCCTTGAGGGTCTATAATTGATGTTATAACATTTCTCGGTTTATAAAAGGCATAGTAAACCTTTGGTTCTGGTTTTATTAACAGCTTTCCGTCAACTTTTATATAATCCTTTTCAGGATCAGCTTTCTGTCCAAGAGTTGCAACTTGTCCGTTAACAGTTACCCTTCCCTCTTTTATTAACTCCTCAGCATGCCTGCGTGAGGCTATTCCATAATCGGCAAGTATTTTTTGTAATCTCTGAATCATCTTTTAATCCAAAATATCTATGTATGAATTTTGACGAAGTCCTCTGACCCAAAGTCTGTATTCTCTTTTGAATTTCTCTTCTTCAATCAATGCTCTGACATAATTCTTAAGCGCATCTGAGCCTCTCTTAAAACAAAGACCATCTAATTTAAATAAGTAAACTCCGGCAGCTGTAATCAAAGGTTCGCTGATTTGTCCCACCTGCATTTTATTGAAAAGCTCTGCGAGTTCCTTTGGAATTTCTCTCTTTTTAATCAATCCTATAGCTCCTCCTGTTTTTGCAGAAGCATCCTCACTATACTGAGATGCAACTTTGCTAAAGCTTTCTCCCTCTGCAAGTTTTTTTATTATCGCATTAAGCTTATCCTTGACCTCTTCCTGCTTTTCTGTATTTTTTATGATAATCTGACTAACATAATAACCTTCTTCATCACAGGCAATTTCAGGGTGGGCTGAAATATAATTGTTAATTTCTGAATCAGAGATTAAAATTTTACCTCTTACAATAGAATTTACTGCTCTTCCAATTATAATTTGTTCTTTCATCATTTTTCTGTAATCACTGAGAGTCATTCCTTCTCTTTTTAAATTTTCTTCAAACTCTTTATCCGAAAGTCCATATTTTTTCTTTATGTCGTTAATAGCAGCATCAATTTCGCTTTCAGTGACAAAAATTCCATATTTTTCAGCTTCCTGCAACTGAAGCTTTGTGTCAATAAGCCTCTCAAGAAACTCCATCTCCATTTTTTTAAAATATTTGAATTTTTCATCAGGATTCATGTTTTTTACTTCATCCCTTAAAATAAACTCCATAAATTTGTAAAGCTCAGACCAAGTAATAACCTCTTTGTTGACTACTGCTATAACTCTGTCAACAAAAAAACTACTCTCCTGAGCATAAGAGCATAATACAAAGACATTAAAGCATAGGCACAGTATTGCTATAAAAAATATCCTCCTTTTCATATTAAACTCCTTTGATTTATTCTTAAATTCAGCATATGCGTGGTAATTGCTCTCCCGGTAGCATGTCCACAATCCTTGTGCCTCCTATAAAAGTCTTGAGTAAAACTTTCCCGCCTTTTCCTGTAACTTCTCCAATTATAGCAGATTCTTGCCCAAAAGGATGCGATTTCATCAATTCAACCATTTTTTCTGCTACTTCCGCTTTGACAATAGCAACAAATATTCCCTCGTTTGCAACATACAAAGGGTCAAGACCAAGAAGCTCACAAGCTCCTTTCACTGTATCATGAAGGGGAATAGCATTTTCATAAATCAAAATATCCCTGTCTGCCTCCATCGCAAGTTCTTTGAGCGTGGTTGCCAGCCCTCCACGAGTTGGGTCTCTCATGACTTTGATTGCATCAGGAAACTCATTAATCAATGCTCCAATTAATCCATTCAATGCTCTCGTATCACTCAAAACTGGAGGCTCAAAGGAAAAACCATTTCTCTCGCTCATAACAGCAATTCCGTGATTTCCTATTGAACCGCTGATAATAACTTTATCTCCAACATCTATTTTTAAAGGTGAAAGCTCAATGCCTTCTGGTATGATGCCTATTCCGGATGTATTTATAAATATTCCATCGCCTTTTCCCTTATCAACAACCTTTGTGTCTCCTGTAACAATCTTTACACCTGCTTTTTTTGCAGATAAAGAAAGACTCTTTAAAATCTGCTCAAAATCAGAAATAGGAAATCCCTCTTCAAGGATAAAGCCAACTGTAAGATAAAGCGGAATTGCTCCAACAACTGCAAGGTCATTGACCGTTCCATTTATTGCAAGGTCTCCTATGTCTCCGCCCGGGAAAAATATCGGTGAAACTGTATAGGAATCAGTTGTTATAGCTACTTTTCCTGAGTGATTAAAGGAGACTATTGCTGAATCCATAAGAGAACTGAGCTCAAATACTGGAGCGATGTATTTCTTTATCAATTCATACATAAGTTTGCCACCACTGCCATGTCCAAGTAAAATTCTATCCATCTATAACCTCCACTTTTATTTCCACTGATTCACTTTCCTTTGAAGGACCTATAGTTGAAATTCTGTAATAAATTGGCTCTTTTATATTGCCGAGATTAAACTCTCCATCAACGAATAATGGTATCAAAGTTTCACCAACAAAATTGAAATTCTGTTCATTAGCCCTTTTTCTATATACTCTATAACCTTTGACCCATTTCTCAGGCACTTCTTTCCATGATATGCTAACTCCCAATTCATTAATTGACCAAAAAATTTCATCAGGTTTTGAAGGAATGAACTGTTCCAATGGCACTGTAATTTGGCTCTTTTTGCCTTCTATGTAAGAATTTTGTTCACTCAAATATGTAGATACAAGATATACAAGGCTGTCATTGTTTACACCTGTATTTTTGGTAATGATTGAATAAAGCAGGTTATCCGAAAAATAGTTTTTATCAGTTGAGCCTATCTTCGTTAATTCTCCCTTATTGTTCATTCTGTAAATATTATAACCAAAGGAACCCTGAGTATTCCAAGTAAGCATAACGCCTTCATTGGTGATTTTAAAGGCAATATTTTCAACCTCTGGTAGCTTCTTAGGAGTTATTATTGCTTCTGTTGGTGTGCTAAATATTCCCTTTGGACTTATTGCAAAAATCCGATACTTATAAGTCTGCTCAAAGGCAAAATCTCTGTCCTCCAGCGAATTTAAGTCTTTACTGAAATATCCTAATGTTTTTATCCCTTCTGAAGATTCCCTTTCTATGAGAAAGCTCTCTACTTTAGCCATTTCTTTTTCAGGATAACTCCAAGAAATTATAACTTTCTCATATGTTGCAGAAAGCTGAAAAGACTTGACTGGCTGAGGAGGAAGATAATCATCTAAAGTAGGATCAGCTTTCCGTCCACATCCAGACAAAAAAATTAATAGGATAAAAAAAATAGCTGCTATTCTCATTTTTTCAATGCTTTTTTAAGTAGTTTAATCTGCTCTTTTACCATTTTTGTAGCAGTGCTTCCATAAGAAGACTTTGCTTTAATAGAGCCATCCGCAGTAAGTACCTCATAAACATCTTTATCAATATTAGAATATAGACTCTTAAATTCATCCAAACTAAGCTCTGAAAGTGCTTTTTTATTTTCAATACAATAAAGCACAATTTTCCCTGTTATTTCATGGGCTTGCCTGAATGGAATACCCTTTCTAACAAGATACTCAGCCAAATCAGTTGCTGTTGTGTAGCCTCTTTCTGCTGATTGACTCATTTTGTCTTTATTAAATTTAATCTCAGGAAGCATTTCGTTTATTATTCTCAAGCTCATCCATACTGTATCAATTGTATCAAAAACAGGTTCTTTATCTTCCTGCATGTCCCTGTTATAAGTAAGAGGAAGTCCTTTAAGCACAGTCAACATTGATACGAGATTTCCATAAACCCTACCTGTTTTCCCACGAATAAGTTCTGCAGGGTCTGGATTTTTTTTCTGAGGCATCATGCTGGAGCCAGTTGAAAATCTATCTGGCAGTTCAATATAACTAAACTCATCGGTTGCCCAAAGAATTATCTCTTCTGCAAGCCTACTTAGATGCATCATAATCATAGCTCCGCAGTATAGGACATCGCAGACAAAGTCCCTGTCAGATACTGCATCCATGCTGTTTGGGATAACTCCTTCAAATCCCAACTCCTTTGCTGTGAAATGTCTGTCAATAGGAAGTGAGGTGCCTGCGCAAGCACAGGCACCAAGTGGGCTTTGATTTATTCTTTTCAAAGCTTCGTTTAGTCTTTGTCTGTCCCTTTCAAACATCCATGCATACGCAAGAAGATGATGTGCAAGAAGCACTGGCTGAGCCTTCTGAAGATGCGTAAAAGCTGGCATAATTGTATCAATATGCTTTTCTGCAAGCGAGACAAAAGTCCTTTCAAGATTTGAAATTTCTTCGGCAATTTCCTGCACCCTCTTTCTTAAGTAAAGTCTTAAATCTGTTGCGACCTGATCATTCCTTGAACGGGCTGTATGAATGCGAGCTCCTGCAGAGTTGGTTTTTTCAATGAGCGCTTTCTCTATGTTCATATGAATGTCTTCAAGCTCTTCCTTAAATTGAAATCTGCCTTCTTCAATCTCTTTTTCTATCTCATCAAGTCCCTTGAGAACTTTCTTCAATTCTTCCTCTTTGATAATTCCTACCTTTGCAAGCATTTTTGCATGGGCTCTGCTTCCTTCAATATCCTCTTTCCAAAGCCTTTTGTCAAAGGATATGGACTGTGAGAATTCTTCAAGCACCTTTGCAGTTTTTTCCTTAAACCTGCCACCCCAAGGTTTTTTCATCATTCCTCAGCCTTTGTCTGACGCTCTTTCTGTCTTTGCTCAATTATTTTCTGAGCTATGTGAGATGGAACTTCCTCATAATGGGAAAACTCCATTGAGTAGATTCCTCTTCCAGATGTCATACTGTGTAGCTGGTTTGCATAGGTAAGCATCTCTGCCATTGGAACAAGAGCAATGATTTTTTGATTTCCTCCTGCCTGTGGTTCCACTCCCTGAACTTTACCTCTTCTTGCATTAAGGTCTCCTATAATAGTTCCCATTGTTTCCTCTGGTACGATTATCTCAGCCTTCATAATTGGTTCAAGTAACACAGGTTTTGCATTCATAAATGCCTTTTTAAGAGCAAAAGAGCCTGCTATTTTGAATGCCATTTCAGATGAATCAACTGGATGATATGAACCGTCATAAAGAGTTACTTTCAAGTCAATGATCGGATATCCTGCTAATATTCCCTCTTTCATTGTCTCAATTATTCCCTTTTCAACTGCTGGACGGTATTGTTGAGGAATGACTCCACCAACAATTTTGTCAACAAACTCATATCCTCCACCCCTTGGAAGTGGCTCAATCTGAATCCAGCAGTCACCGTACTGTCCTCTTCCACCTGATTGTTTCTTATACTTACCCTGCGCAGAAGCAGTGGCCTTAATTGTCTCTCTGTATGGCACTTTAGGAGCCATTAAAACGACCTCAACTCCAAACTTTCTCTTTAATTTTTCAAGGGCAACCTCTATATGAACCTGTCCCATACCGCTTAAAATCATATCCTTTGACTCTTCATCCCTTGAGAATTTTAGCGTTGGGTCTTCTTCAAGAAGCCTATGAAGTCCTGCACTCACTTTCTCTTCATCTCCCTTTGCCTTTGGAGCTATTGCATAGGATATGATTGGCTCAACATATTTAACTTCTGGAAGAATTATTGGATTGTTTTCATCGCAAAGGGTATGTCCTGTGAGTGTATCTTTAAGCTTTACAGTTGCAACAATTTCTCCTGGTTCTGCCTTCTGGCAAGGAATCTGATTTTTACCTAAAATATAGTAAACCTGCCCTATTCTTTCCTTTGTTTCAGTGTTAGGATTTAAAACATTTGAATCAGCCTTTAGAGTTCCTGAAAATACCCTGATATAAGATATTTTTCCTGCATAGGGATCAATAGTTGTCTTAAACACATAGCCTGCAAAAGGCTCATCAGCAGATGGCTTTCTTGTAACTTCGCTTCCATCCTTTGGATTTATTCCCTTTATTGGATAAATGTTTGCCCTCTCCTTAGGATCAGGAAGCGCTAAAATGATGTTATCAAGTAAAGCCTCAACTCCAATTCCTAAAAGAGCAGAGCCTGCCAATACAGGGATAAATCTTCTTGCCAATGAGGCATCATGAAGTCCACGTCTAAGCTCTTCTTCAGTGAGTTCTCCACCTTCAAGGTATTTTTCCAAAAGACTATCATCAAGCTCAGCTATCTTTTCAACAAACTTTTTTCTATACTCATCTACTTTTCCCATTAACTCCTCAGGAATCGGAATTTCTTTAGCAGTTTTTCCATCAGCAACATATGCCTTTAGAGCAATTAAATCTACAACTCCCCGAAGCTCAGGACCTTCTCCAATGGGTAAAGTAAGAGGAATTGCTTCTTGTCCGAAAACTTTTTCTATCTCCCATACTGCCCTTTCAAAGGACGAATTTTCCTTATCAAGCTTATTTACAAAAACAATTCTTGGAAGGTCGTAATCATCACAGAATTTCCATATTCTCTCTGTTTCAGCCTTAACTCCAGAGATTGCACTCACAATAACAACAGCCCCATCTGAGACTCTCAATGCATTTTTTGTATCTTCAAGGAAGTTTACAAAACCCGGTGTGTCTATAATGTTAATTCTGTAATCTTTGTAATCACAGAATGCAACTTTACAACTTAAAGTCATGTTTCTTGCGAGTTCCTCAGGTTCATAATCAATTACCTTTCCAGTAGCCTCACCAGTTGTTACCCTGTCAATTTGTCCTGTTTTAAAAAGTATCTGCTCAGCCAATTTTGTGTTACCTGCACCTGCATGGGCAACAATTGCGATGTTTCTGATTTTAGTAATGTCTCTGCTCATACACTCTCCCTCCTAAAAATTTTTTATTCTCCTAAGACTCTGCTGTAAATATATTCAATGTTTCTCGTGTAATAGTTTAAATCAAAAATGCCTCTTATTTCATCTTCACTGAGATGTTTTCTTATCTCCTCATCCTGAAGTAGAAGCTCCATGAAAGGCTTTCCCTCTTTCCATGATTGCATTGCCCTTGCCTGAACAAGCTTGTATGCCTGCTCCCTTGTAAGTCCTTTTTCTACCAATGCAAGAAGAACTCTCTGGGAGTTGTAAAGTCCATAGCTTAAATTCATATTTTTAAGCATTCTTTCAGGATAAACTCTTAAATCTTTGATAATTCCATAAAGTCTATGAAGCATGTAGTCAACAAGAATGCAGTTGTCTGGAATTATTACTCTTTCAACCGATGAATGGGATATGTCCCTGTCATGCCAGAGTGCAATGTTTTCATAGCTTGCAAAGGCATTGGAACGCACAAGCCTTGCAAGTCCTGAAAGATTTTCGCATCCAACAGGATTTCTCTTATGGGGCATTGCAGATGAACCCTTTTGCCCTTCAGTAAATGGCTCCTCTGCCTCAAGAACCTCTGTTCTCTGTAGATGCCTTATCTCAACTGCAATTTTTTCAATCATTGCTGCAATAAGGGCAAGGACTGATAAAAATTCTGCATGCCTGTCCCTTTGCACAACCTGAGTTGCTACAGGCTCAGGTTTAAGTCCAAGCTTTCTTAGAGCAATATCCTCAATCTCAGGAGGAATGTTTGAAAAAGTTCCAACTGCACCAGAAATTTTTCCAACTGAAATTCTATCCACTGCTGATTTAAGGCGCTCAATATTTCTTTTTGCCTCCTCATACCACATGGCAAATCTAAGTCCAAAAACAGTCGGCTCTGCATGAACTCCATGACTTCTTCCCATACATATAGTTTCTTTGTATTGCAATGCTTTCTCCTTGAAGAGCTCTTTTATTTTTTCAAGGTCTTCCATAATTAACTTGGATGCCTGCCTTATTTGAAGGGCAAGGGCTGTATCAACTACATCAGAAGATGTAAGTCCCATATGTATATAACGGGAAACTGGTCCAACCTTTTCAGCCACAGAGGTCAAAAAGGCAATGACATCATGTTTTACTTCTCTTTCAATTTCATCAATTCTTTTGATATCAAAATCAGCCTTTGCTTTTATTTCCTTAAGTGCTTCTTTAGGAATTTTTCCAAGCTCTGCCCATGCCTCACACACTGCAATCTCAACCTCAAGCCATTTTCTGAATTTGTTCTCCAAACTCCAAATATCACCCATTTCTTTTCTTGTGTATCTTTCAATCATGCTTCAACCTCCCAAAGAGTTAAAATTTTTCCTTTTGATACAGAAACTAACCCTGAAGGAACAGGAATTATTTTTAATTGTGAAATAGTAAGGTGTGGAATAAAATCTCGGTAAAGAGTCCTTAAATTATTCTGAACATGTTCACTATTAAGATACTTAACCAGTTCCACTTCATTTATGCCTTCATATTTTGGAACTAAATGAATTTCCTCACGCCATGGATAGCATCTTTCATCTAAAGCTGCAACAACTCTGCAACCTTTTGTATGTCCCACAACAATATGGGGAAAGGAATAAAAAAATCTCAAATCTACAGCTTCCTCTTTTGGCATCCACAAACCTGAAAAACAAGTATCATAATCAATGTATCCTGCCTTTAAGTTCCTTCCTGTTAAAACAGGAACTAAACCTTCTTTAGGTCTTGTAATAACTGATGGATGGCGACGAAACTCAGGACTTCGTGCAGCAAAATAAATATCAAAGATTAAACCCAAAGGAATTCCACTACTTTCCCACTCTATTGTTTCTTTAGTTTCAAAACGGATTATTTCACCTTTATAGTCTATTTTTCTTACAAGAAGATTTTTTTTGTCATAAAGCTCTAAACCTTGTCCTCCTTTTTCAAGCACCATAACCACACATGAAACATTGCGTCCTTTAAAAACTTTACCAAGATAGTAAATTATTAATTTTCCCATATATGCCAAAAAAGTTCGCAACTTAGCAAACTCATCCAGGACTAACCAACTGGCTGGAACGACGAAAACTAATTTACCACTGGGCGTAAGTAATCTAACAGCATGCTCAATAAAGGCACCATAAATATTAAATTTACCTTGCCAACTAAGAAATTTTTTACGATAAAGAGTTTTGCGTTCTTTAAGTGCATAAATTGGATAATGCGAGGCATCACCTATTATTCCATAAGGCGGATTGCCGATGATAATGTCAAACCTTTCATTTGAATCCCACAATAAAAAATCACTTTCTATTAGTGTCGCAAAGGATGTTCGTTTTTTTGCACTATTTATTGCTTCTGGATCAATATCTATTCCAACAAATTCATGATAATATCCATATCTTTCAGCAAACTTTATAAGAAATGGACAATCACCACAAGCTGGTTCTAAAATGCGACAGTGTGACTTATTTGGATTGGCAAGTTCTACCATAAATTCCACCAACCAAGGGGGAGTTGATACAGCACCTATTTTTTGCGGTAATTCTTTAATTTGTTCTTTCATTTTCTCTCATTCTATCTAACTAAATTATAGACAATTTTCACTTTTTAGATGATTAAGAACTTCCTGCCATCCAATAATACCTTTTTCTTTAATTCTATCACTAATAATGCTTTCCACAACTTTTGGGTAAGATGATTTAAAAATAACAAAACCATTTTCCAACCAATCTTGAAAACATTTTGCCAAACATAAGAAAAGTTTATATTGTTCTTTTGTTTTTTCTTTTTTAGCCTTGCTTATTTTCTTTTGCCATTCTTCTGGAGGTGTTACAGTGTATGGAACTTCTACAGTTAAATCTACATCTTGCTGGCGAGTAGCAAAACGCCCTCGCTCTCTTGCTTCTGAACGATAAGTTTCTTTTTTTATTTGCAAAGCTACACGAGAGTTGTTAATATGAACTAAAGCATCAATTCCCTTAATATCCAAATCTGCAGAAACTTCAATAGGATAATCACAGTAAGCTTTCCACAAATAAACAAAATGAAATTGGGTTAGCACTGAAATAAATGTTCTGTATAAACGTGCTTTAAAACCTAAATATACAAACTGGTGGGAACATCCCCAAAAATATTGCCGAATGAATTTATCAAGTGGTTCAAGATGTGAAGTCCACCAATTTTCAAAAAACTTTTCAATATCTATAAAAGTTTCAGGTTCTTCTTTCCAATAAGTTTTGTACATATCTGGTAACGGATTAAGAGTTTTTGGTAAATCCTGTTCTACTGTTTTTATAGGCATTAACTCTTTCCGATACTTTTCTATTGGGATACTTACTAAAAATTTTTCAAAATTTTTTACTAATTTTTGCGTTGCAGACACTAATTTATTCAACCTCCCAAATAATTCTTTCAGGTTTAACAATTACTCCATTGCCAAAACCTATGCCAAGAATTTTTCCTGCCTTATTTTTAACTTTTACCCATCCTGCAGGAACAATTCCTGAAGGAATTTTAATAGATGCTCCATTTAAAAACCTGCTAATTAGATTGTCCTGAATATTAACTGAAGGCAAAAAGTATAATGCCTTGTCTATTGAAAGAAATTTCTGTCCATCAATTTCAGTTTTTTTCAAATCATCAAGGCTTACTGAATTTTCTACGGAGAATTCTCCAATTCTTGTTCTTATAAGCTCTACTATGTGAGCTCCAACGCCCATTTCCTGACCAATATCATGACAAATGGACCTCACATATGTTCCCTTACTGCATTTAACCCGAAAAGTTACAAATGGCGGAGAAAATTCCTCAATTTCAATTGAATATACAAAAATTTTTTTTGGCTTTCTTTCTACTTCAATTCCCTTTCTTGCAAGCTTATATAGAGGTTGTCCTTCTACTTTAGAGGCAGAATACATAGGAGGTGTCTGCATAATCTGTCCTGTAAACTTTTGCAAAACCTTTTGAAGCTTTTCTTTGTCAAGTTGAAAATCTTCAACAACATTTAAAATTTTCCCTTCCGCATCATAGGTATCAGTTGAAATTCCAAATCTTGCTTTAAACAGATACTCTTTTTCAAGTTCCATTAAAAATGGAGTTATTTTTGTAGCTTCATTTGTGCATACAAGCAATACTCCCGTAGCCATTGGATCAAGTGTTCCTGCATGCCCAGCTTTTTTTACTTTTATAATTTTCTTTACTTCTGTAACAGCTTCCTGACTTGTGAGTCCTTTTGGTTTATTAAGGACTAAAACACTGTTCATATTTTTATTGCTCCAATACCTTTTAGTTCAAATATGATAATGAAGCTAAAATCTGAAGTCTGTCTTCCCTTTATCTCAACAGGTCTTCTCGTAATGTTTATATTTGCTGCCCAGCATTTTTCAGCATATCTTACATTTAATGCAGAATCCCTCAATCCTGCTCCTTTTGCATCGTAGTTCACATAAGCTGTAAATGACCATTTTTCAGTGAGCTTTTTGATTAATGAAAGATAGTACTGCTTAATTCCGCCTTCTTCATCCTTTAAACTGTATTGTTCCCTAATGGTTGGAGACCACAAATACGCAGGAGACAAAGCACCTTGTCTGGTATATCTTTGGCTAATTGAAATACTTGTATCTTGGTCTGGGGAAAATCCAATTGATGCGTTCAGCCTTTCCATTCTCTTTCTTTTAAGATTTTGGTAGGTGTCAAATCCAAAGCTCAGTTTCCAAAAATGGAGTCTTCCCTCAAAAAGCAGAGGATAAAGCTTATCCCACTCATTTTTTGCCCTTAAGTCATATATCTGAGCAACTCTTGCTTCAAGGGAGAAATCTGTAAATTTCAATTTATTATAAATACCAGCTCTAAAAAGTGCAGTGTCATCAATTAACTCAGTTTCCTTTAAAATCGGCGGTTTTCCACTAACGCCAATAAACACTCCTTCAATAAATGGCTCTATTATGTGAAGAAAAGAGTTATTCTGCTTATATAATCTTGTAAAAACTTTAGCGTTGTAGCTTAACATCTCCCTATGGGATACATCTTCGTATGGAGCTGTTTTTTCAAGATTATAAAAAATCTGAGAAAAACTCAATTTTTGGCTGAGCTTTACAGTTTCTCCAAGTGTGTGAGTTATTTGGGGCGTTATTTCAAATCTTTGTCCCTTAAGTCCGTCTTCTTTATAAAATTCTCCCAAATTTGTTTGAAAATTTATTAAGAAATCACCAAGCCTGTAAGGATAAACGACATATCCCATTTCAAATTTTGCTGGTGGACTGCTTTCATTAGCTTTTAGTTCCTTCCATCCCTGCCCAAGAAGATAAAATCTTGAACCAACTGCAGGCACAGATAACTCAACCGATGACTGTAAAAATCTGTCATATCTTCCCTGAAGGTCTTTGTTAAATTCCTTAAAAAGATATGTATTTGATATTGAACGAATATCTCCGTATTCCCTGTAAAATTCATTTTTATTAACATAGTTTAAATCCACAAGCAAGTCAAAATGTTTAAATTTTTGAAGATGAATTCCCCGAAACTCTATGAAATCTCTATCAAGTTCCTTGTCTTTAATATGATAAGCATACCACATTCCTCTTGCATCAAAATCAATGTATCTGTATTCAATGCCCTTTCCTGTTCCTGTTTTTGAAAAGTAATCCAGATAAAATGTTGCATCCTTATTGCTGTCAATTACAAGGTAATAGGCAGGAGAAAAACTAAATCCTCTGGTATTGGAATTTCCGATTTTAAAGGGTAAAAATCCTGATTTCTTTTTCCCACCCGGTCCCCAGAATACAGGCGAATAAAGGAAGGGAATGTTTTTAACTTTAAAAGTCGTGTTTTTTGAAAAAAGCGTGTCATCAACTACAAGGTCAACTGACTGACCAGTGAAACACCACGGTTGGGATTTATCAGGCTCAGGCTCGCATGTAGAGAATGTTGCATTTTTTGCTTTGTATTTTATCTCGCTTAAGCG
>JBEPZQ010000004.1:19757-23784 GCA_041640755.1 Thermodesulfovibrio sp.
AGCGCTCAATTTCTTCAGCTTTGACCCACATATCCTGTCTTTTTATATGAATAAGTGCGTTTTTGAGTGTTCCTGTTTTTTTGTCCTCATTAAATTTTCCTTCCTCTGCCCATGCTGTCATCTCTTCATCTTCATAATATAAGTCGCCATAGGCTTCTATCTCGTTTTTTGTCTCATAATATATAACTTTATTGGCTCTTAATTTATAATTTGGCTCATCTACCTGAACATTTCCCGTTGCGATAATCTTTTGTTCCTCTTCAAATCTTTCCAGCATGTCTGATACTATTTCAACAGATATAGCTTTAGAAGGCACGAAAAATACTGAAAATATGACACTAAAAATTACTGAAAAAACTATCTTTGCTGATAATTTCATAGTAATTCACCTAATTTTCTGTGAATAGCTGTCTCACCTAAAAACTCCTTTATCTCTCCGATCAGATAAACTGAGCCTGTGCAAAGAAGAAACAACTCTGGATTTTGATAACAAATTGAAAGTCCTTCATTAAATGCCTGTTTCGGGCTTTGGGAAGAACAAATATTTATTGAATAACCATTGAGCCTCTTCAATAATTCCTCATAATTGAGTGCTCTCTCATACTCTGGAGAGGTAAAGATTATTTTTTCAGCATATCCATCAAAATGTTTAATAATACCGTTGACATCCTTGTCTTTCATAACACCAAATACAACCACAGGCTTCTTCTCTGTAAGTAATTTTAATGATTGTATCAGGTAGTATGCTCCATCAGGGTTATGGGCTATATCAAGAATAATAAGTGGCTTCTTCGAAATTATTTCTAATCTACCGGGCATCTTTACTTTTTTCAAGCCTTCTCTTATTGCATTTTCATTGTATTTTGGATAAAATTCAATAAACGCTTTAAGTGCCAAAGAAACATTTTCCAATTGATGAAGTCCTGTAAGAGAAAAAGATAAATCTGTAATAGGTGCATGGGGAGGAGTATTTCGTGGATAGAAATCAAATAAAAGTCCTTCAAGGGACATGAATTTTAGATTAGAGTAAAAGTCTTTTCCGTAAATATAAAGTGGTGCTTCTGTGTTATTGGCTGTTTCAATAATTATTTCTTCCGCTTCTTTTGGTTGATTTGCTATCACCACAGGCACGCTTTTTTTTATAATTCCTGCTTTCTCTTTGGCAATAGATGCTAAATCTTGACCTAAAAACTGTTGGTGGTCAAGTCCAATGCTGGTAATTATTGAAATTTCAGGCTTTACAACATTTGTTGAATCAAGCCTGCCTCCCATTCCTGTTTCCAAAACAGCGTAATCCACTCCTTTTTCCTTAAAATACAAAAACGCAATAACTGTAACATACTCAAAAAATGTAAGCTCATCAGATAAGGGACGAACTTTTTCAACAAGTCTTACTACATCTTCCTCTGAAATCTCTGTTTCATTTACAACTATTCTTTCTGTAAATCTTGTAAGATGGGGTGATGTAAAAAGCCCAACACTGAACCCATGAGCTCTTAGCAAGGTATAAATTATTTTTGAAACAGAACCTTTTCCATTTGTGCCTGCAATGTGAATTGAACGAAAACTTTTATGAGGATTGCCTAATTTATCTAAAACTCTCAGAACTCTCTCAAGCCCTAACTTTATTCCTCTCGTGCGTCTTTGATAAAGCTCATTTAAAATTTCATTGTATCTCATCCTAAACTCTCAATTCACCAGTCACTATCCATAATTATTGTGACATTAATATATCAATAATTCTTGAAATTGTGTTTTTAAGCTCTTTTCTCTCAACTACTAAATCAACCATTCCATGTTCAAGCAAAAATTCAGCCCTTTGAAATCCTTCAGGAAGTTGCTGTTTTATGGTCTCCTGAATAACTCTTGGTCCAGCAAATCCAATAAGACTTTTCGGCTCTGCAATTATTATATCTCCAAGCATTGCAAAGGAAGCTGTAACTCCACCAAATGTCGGGTCTGCAAGAACAGAAATATAAAGAACTCCAGCTTCCTTGAGCTTTCCTATTGCCTGTGAAGTTTTTGCCATCTGCATAAGAGAGAACATTCCCTCCTGCATTCTTGCTCCACCAGATGAAGAAACGATTATGAGTGGTATTTTTTTATCCAATGCCCTTTCTGCTGCCCTTGCCACCTTTTCTCCTACAACTGTTCCCATACTTCCGCCCATGAATGAAAAGTCAAGCACAGCAATAACAACATCTCTTCCGTTTATCTTTGCATCTCCGTAAATTGCAGCTTCCTTCATGCCCGTCTTCTTTTCATTCTCCTGCAGTCTATCTTTATAAGGTTTGGTATCTTGAAAACCTAATGGGTCTGGAGAGGTTAGCTCAGAGTCAAGCTCTATAAAGCTTCCATTGTCAGTAAGAAGTGAGATTCTCTCCCTTGCTGAAATCCTAAAATGATAATTGCACTTTGGACAAACTTTAAAATTGTTTTCAAGTTCCTTACGATATATAATTTCCTTGCAATTTTCACACTTAACCCATAAGCCTTCAGGAATCTTTACTTTTTTTTCAATTTTAGGCTCTTTTCTCTTAAACCAAGCCATTTATATTGCCTCTCTTAAGGATTTTATAAATTCAAAAGCTTTATCTGGCTTTTCATGAAAAGCTTTTACTATTGCACTTCCAACAATTACTCCATCGGCAAACTTGGCTATGTATTTTGCCTCTTCAGCCTTACTTACTCCAAATCCTACGCATACAGGTTTTCCAAAGCTTTTTACAAAATTTATATGCTCTTCAAAGCTTTTTTCCAAATTTAATCCAGAGCCAGTAATTCCTGTAATTGAGACATAGTAAACAAAACCTGTTGATGCTTGAGCAATTTTTTTAACTCTTTCAGGAGTAGATGTAGGTGCAACTAAAAATACTGTATCAACTCCGTATTTTTTGGCAAATTCTTTGTAAACAGAGGCTTCCTCTACAGTTAAATCTGGAAAAATAACTCCAGAGATTTGAGCTTCTTTTGCATCTTTGAAAAATTTTTCAACTCCATAGCGAAAAACTGGATTAAGATATGTCATAAGAACTAAAGGCACATCTATTTGTCCTTTTAAATCATTAAGAAAACCTATAATTTTCTTTAAAGTTGTGCCAGACATAAGTGCCCTCTCTGCTGCCCTTTGAATTGTAGGTCCATCAGCCAGCGGATCAGTGAAAGGAACTCCAAGCTCTATAGCATCTGCACCTGCATTTTGCAGAATTGTTAGTCTTTTGGCAGTCTCATCAAGATTTGGGTCTCCTGCCATAATGTATGGAATAAATGCCCTTTTACCTTGTTTTTTTATATCCTCAAGCCTTTTTCTTAAAGCAAATCCGTTCATAGAGTAATACCCTTTATTCTTGCAACTTCCTGAACATCCTTGTCTCCTCTTCCTGAGAGGTTGACAATAATTATAGAGTCCTTTGACATTTTCGGAGCAACCTTTATTGCTTCAGCAACTGCATGGGCTGACTCAAGGGCTGGAATTATGCCTTCAAGTCTGCTTAATAGCTCAAAGGCTTCAAGAGCCTCATCATCTGTTGCGTAAGTGTATTTTACTCTTTCAATATCCTTTAAATAAGCATGCTCAGGCCCAACAGAGGCATAATCAAGACCTGCAGAGACTGAATGGGTCTGAAGAATGTTGCCATCTTCATCCTCAAGAACATAACTTAAGCATCCCTGAAAAATTCCTTTTTCTCCACCAGCAAATCTTGCAGCATGCATTCCTGTATGGATTCCCTTTCCACCTGCCTCAACTCCTGTCATCTGAACATCCTTGTCTTTAAGAAAAGCACTGAAAAGTCCAATTGAATTACTTCCTCCTCCAACACATGCTATAAGAAGATTAGGAAGTTTGCCTTCTTTTTCAAGAATTTGTTTTTTTGCCTCTCTTCCTATTACACTTTGAAAAAATCTTACAAGTGAAGGATAAGGATGGGGCCCAAAAACTGTTCCCATTACATAATGAGTGTTTCTTACATTTGTTGTCCAGTCTCTTAATGCCTCATTTATCGCATCTTTTAAAGTTTTTGAGCCA
>JBEPZQ010000005.1:0-23611 GCA_041640755.1 Thermodesulfovibrio sp.
CATTACTTTGAAGGTCCAACAAAGGCGAGATTGCTTCCTCCTCGCTTCGCTCGGAGTCGCAATGACGAGGAGGAGAATACCTTGCAATGACGAAAAAATAACTGTCACGAGTCGCAGATGTGGCAACCACTCGCAATGACTCCTCTTTCCTGTCATCATAAGGCTTGCGACCAACTTTTTTCTGTCATCACGAGGCTTTCAAAGCAACTTTTTCCTGTCATCACGAGGCTTGCGAAGCAAGCCGAAGTGATCTCTTCGTTGGGAGACGAGAAAAAGGCGAGCTTGCTTTGGATGCTATCGCACCTTCGTAATGACGATGAGGGTGGTCATTGCGAGGCATCTGTAAGGATGCCGAAGCAATCTCTCAATTGTATAAAAAGGACAAGATGGATTTGGAATTGATAAACGCAAAAATTCAAACCTCACCCTATATGTTTAACCAATGAATTTTTGTATGATTTTGTCTTCGTATTCGGGAAAGTCTTCAAGATACAAAGGACGTTTTCGTCCGATGTTGAACTTAAGCAGTTTGAAATTAAGCTCTCTGATTCTTCTAATTCTTTCTTCATCATCGTCTATTGTTTTCAAAAGCTCTTTGAGGTCTATTATTTCCTTTCTAAGCTCCATTTCTGGCGGGATACATCCTGCATTTTTCAAAATCTTAAAGGCAAGCCTCAAATCTTCAGGCACCCAACTGTAGTCTTCTAATTTCAGAGGCTTTCCTTTATTGGGAAGGTCATCAAAAAGTCCCTGTTGAATTGCTTCTCTAATTTTTTCTTCAGCTATTTTCTGAAAAATATCCATTGCTTAAAAAATTTTGTTTTGTTTTTATTTTAGCATTATTTAGCAGGATTTTGAGAAATTTTTTATACAAAACCCTTTTTAGCTTGTCATTTCAAATATAGTAAATGAAATTTTAATGAGATTGCTTCTGATACTAAAACTGACGCGAGCCGAAGGCGTGGCTACCACTCGCAATGTCTCCTCCTTCCTGTAATCACGAGGTTTACAGAGCAATCCGAAGTAATCTCTTCATTGGAAAAGGGTTTGCAATGAGAGGTAATGCTTTGTAAAGAAAAACAATCCAGCATCCAACATCCAACGCCTAAAATCCAAAATCTAAAATCCATTAATCTCCAATTAGAGACTGCTTTGCAACATTGGGCTCGCGGTGACGATGTGGGTAATTGCCATGCTATCGCTCATAACAGGGGAGTTTACAGTGGCGAGTGTATATCTCTATTTTTCAGACTCTTCCGCTCTTTGTGATATAAGCCAAATAATTGTTATACTAATAAGTTACAACCATGAAGACTGAGTTAATTATTTTTGACCTTGATGGAACTTTGGTGGACTCCTGCGAAGATATCAGGCAGGCTTTGAATTACTGTTTTGCCAAAAAGGGAATAAAGGGTTTTTCCTATGAAGAAGTGAGACAAATGGTAGGAGAAGGCGTAAATCGTCTTATTGAAAAAGCTTTATCTGCAAGAAATGTATCTATGCCAATACAAGAGCTTCTTGATTGTTTTGTAAGTTATTACCACGAACACATAGCGGATTTTTCGCAACTCTATCCAGATGTAAGAGAAACCCTTGAGGCTCTTGAGGATTTTAAAAAAGCTGTAATATCAAATAAATTGACTGCACTGACAATAAAAACTATGGAGCACCTTGATATCCTGAAATATTTTGATTTTGTTGCAGGAAGCGATACCTTTTCAGAAAGAAAGCCTTCACCTTTGCCTATTTTTGAAACGATAAAAAAATTTAACACCTCACCAGACAAAACAATAATAGTGGGTGATAGTGATATTGATATTCAGACTGGCAAAGCAGCAGGAGTTAAAGTAGTGGCTGTTACTTATGGTTACAGAGACAGGGAACTTCTTCAAGATGCTGATTTTATAATTGACAGGCTGAGTGCCCTGAAAAATATTATTCTGGACAAACACGAATGAGCTACTTTATTGTTTTTGCAGGAAAGGGTGGAACAGGCAAAAGCACACTTGCTGCTCTGACTGTCAGATATCTTAAAGAAAAGGGCTTGATGCCTGTTCTTGCCGTTGATGCAGACCCTAATTTCTGCCTGCCAGAGCTATTAGGCATTTCTCATTTTGAAACATTGGCTGAAATAAGGGATAGTGCATTGCAGAGAAAACCCGAAGGGCTTTCCCTTGATGAATGGCTTGAGATTGAAATTAACAGAATTATTGAAGAGTCAGAAGGTTTTGATTTAATTGTGATGGGAAGACCAGAGGGCAGTGGATGTTATTGTGCTGTGAATAATGTTTTAAAAAGAATTCTTCAAGAGATTTCAGGGCAATACAAATACATAGTTGTAGATAACGAAGCTGGTATGGAACATATAAGCAGAGGAATAGTAAGCAAAATAGATAAGCTTTTTATCATTGGCACTCCTGCAAAAAGCAGTATTCAAGCAGCTCTGCGGATAAACGAGCTTATAAAACAATTAAATTTAGATGCACCAAACGGAAAAATAAAAAAGGTTTTTATCATAAATCAGGCTACAGGCAAAATAAAAGAGCCAGAAGATTTAAGAAAAGAGTTTGAAAGAGTTGTATATGTGGATTTTGATCAGAACGTTAAAAAGCTCAGCGAGACAGGAAAGAGTATTTTCTCTCTCGCAGAAGACTCTCCAATAATAAAAAATTTTTATCAACTGCTGGAGGAAGAAGTTGAGTGAGAAATTCAAAAAACTTGTTGAAATTATGGAAAAACTTCGTTCAGAGAATGGATGTCCGTGGGACAGGGTTCAGACTCATGACTCCCTTAAGAGATATCTTCTTGAGGAAACCTATGAATTGATTGAAGCAATTGAGAAAAAAGACTACAAGGGAATGAAAGAAGAGCTTGGAGATTTGCTTTTGCAGATTGTTTTTCACAGCAAAATTGCAAAGGATGAAGGCAAATTTGATATTGATGAAGTGATAGATACTATTTCAAACAAAATGATAAGCAGGCATCCTCATGTATTTGGAGATGCTGATTTTCGTACACCTGAGGAGGTTCTTAATCAGTGGGATGACAGGAAAAAGGAAGAGGGTAAACTAAGAGAATCCATTCTTGAAGGTATACCATTGGCTCTTCCAGCGCTTCTGAGGGCATATAAAATTCAGTCAAGGGTTGCTAAAGTTGGCTTTGATTGGGAGAATGTTGAAGGCGTAATTGAAAAAATTCAGGAAGAAATATCTGAGCTTAGGGATGCTGTTAACTCTGGAGATAAGGAAAAAGTAGAAGAAGAACTTGGCGATGTGCTTTTTAGCATTGTAAATCTTGCCAGATTTCTTAAAATAGACCCGGAGACTGCTTTAAGAAAAACAAATAGGAAGTTTGAGGAGAGATTTAAAAAACTTGAAAGCATTGTAAAGGAGCAAGGAAAAGACCTGAAAGACATGACACTTTCAGAGATGGACGAGATTTGGGAAAAGGTTAAAAATGGGGATTAAAAAATTTTTCTTTACTTTTTATAATCTCGCATGTTATAAAAGATTAGCTTTGCATTTTGCAGGCTTTAGTACCTGCCATTAGGTGGGGAGATTAAAAGGAGGTTTTAAGAAGTATGGCTTTTGAAGGACGTGTTAAGTGGTTTAACGAATCAAAGGGATTCGGATTTATCCAGCAGGATGGTGGACAGGATGTCTTTGTTCATTACTCTTCAATAAAGGGTGATGGATTTAAGACTCTCAAACAAGGTGACAGAGTTAAATTTGATGTTGTTGATGGAGATCGTGGACCTAAAGCAGTTAATGTAGAAAAAATTTAACAAATCAAGGGGGACATCAGTCCCCCTTAAATAAATTCCTCCAATGCCTCTCCCAAATTGGGTAAAAACCCAGCTTAAAGAGATAAAAAAAACTCAAAATTATCTCAAACATCGCAAGCTTAATACTGTTTGTGAAACTCTGAGATGCCCAAACAGAGCATCATGTTATAAAGAACCAACTGCTACATTTATGATTCTTGGCACAAAATGCACAAGGGGATGCAAATTTTGTAATTCTCAGACAGGTTTTCCAGAACCAGTTGATATTAATGAGCCTAAAAGAATTGCAGAGGCTGTGAAAGAGCTATCACTAAGATATGTCGTGATTACATCTCCAACAAGGGATGACCTTTTTGATGGCGGAGCTGAGCAGTTTGCCGAAACAGTAAGGCAGATAAAGATTATAAATCCCGAAACTCTGGTTGAAGTATTAGTGCCTGATTTTCAGGGTAAAAAAAGTTCAATTGAAAAAGTTTTATCATCGGAAGTAACTGTTTTTGCACACAATATAGAAACTGTAAAAAGGCTTTTTGGAGTTGTAAGAAATGCTGATTACAGCCGTTCATTAAATATTCTTCGTATGGCAAAGGAAATAGACCAAAAAATAATAACAAAATCAGGCTTTATGGTAGGTCTTGGCGAGAACATGGATGAGATATTTGAAACTTTGCAGGATTTAAAAGAAGCTGGTTGTGATATTGTTATTATCGGGCAGTATCTTCAACCTTCAAAAAAAGCTTTACCTGTAGTAGAATATATTAAACCAGAGGCGTTTGAAGAGATTGCTGAATATGCAAAGAAAATCGGATTTAAGGCTGTGCTAAGTGGTCCTCTTGTGAGGAGTTCAACGCGGGCTTATGAAATGTATTTGATAGTGGATGGTGGTTGGTGACTGGTGGATAGTGGATAAGGAATACTTATGCGGTCATTGCAAGGTTTCCCTTTTTTGTCGTTGCGAGATAAATGGATATGGCAATCTCTCATTTGTTACGGGAAAAAAGGAGATTGCTTCGTCGCTGTCGCTCCTCGCAATGACGAAGTGGGGAAGCCTGTCGCAAGCCGAAGGTGTGGCAGTCCACTACGCCGTCACTGCGAGCCCCTCGATGGGGCGCCGTCTCTAATTAGTGGATAGTGGATGGTGAATAGTGAATGATTGATGGAATTTTTTCACTATAATTGGGACTTAGAGAAAAGGAGACAATTTCTAAATATTCGTAAAATGTAAGAAGTAAGAAGTGAGAAGTGAGGGGCGAGATTGCTTCGGGACTTAGTCCCTCGCAATGACCTTTTAGAGTCGCACGATTTAGGGGTTAAGTAATTAAATGGAGGTTTAAAAATGGAAAATTTTGAGTTTTACAATCCAACGAGAATTATCTTTGGCAGAGGCACAGAGGAAAAAATCGGTAAGATTCTGGATAAGGACGAAATAGAGCGAGTTCTCTTTGTTTACGGAAAATCATCAATAAAGGAAACAGGTCTTTATGACAAAATCGTCAGCTCTCTTAAAAAAGCAGGCATTGAATTCATTGAGCATGGAGGTGTAAAGCCAAACCCTGTGCTTTCCCATGCAAAGGAAGGCATTGAAAAGGCAAAAAAGCATAAGGTGGATGCAATCTTGGCTGTAGGCGGAGGTTCTGTCATTGATGAAGGTAAAACCATAGCAGTAGGAGCTAAGACTGACAAGGATGTTTGGACTTTTTTCAAAAGGGAAAAGGAGATTAAAAAGGCTCTTCCAGTGTATGTAATTCTTACTCTTGCAGCAACAGGAAGCGAAATGAACGGCTTTGCTGTTATCACCAACGAAGATACAAAGGAAAAGATTTCAATAAGTTCTGAGGCAATATTTCCCCGCGTTTCAATCCTTAATCCTGAGCTTACATTTACCGTATCTGCCCAATATCAGGCATATGCTGCAGTTGATGCTATAGCCCATGTTATTGAATATTATTTTACTGGTAGTTATTGCCCCAATTTACAAAACAGGCTAATTGAAACAATAATTAAAACCGTTATGGAAACTACAGACATAATACTACAAGAGCGAAAAAACTACAATGCGCGGGCAGAATTTATGTGGGCTGCAACCCTTGCCCTTAACGGACTTACTCGCATTGGAATAAGGGGTGGAGAGTTTCCAAATCACATGATTGCCCATTCTTTGGGAGCTCTCTATGACATTGCACACGGTGCTTCTTTAAGCATTGTAATTCCTGCTTGGATGAAGTGGTATAAGGACAAAAATCTTGCCCAGTTTAAAAGATTTTCTGAAGTCCTATTCAACACCTCAGATGCGGATGTAGGAATTGAAAGGCTTAAAGAATGGTTTAAGAAAATTGGCTCTCCTGTGAGCCTCAAAGATGCAGGTATTTTTGAGGATGATATTCCAAAGATTGTGGAGAATGCCTATAATACTGCTTTGATATGGAAAATGGATAAAACTTATACAAAAGAAGTGTTGACAGAAATTTTAAACTTGACGAAGTAGGTCTGAATACAAAAAAATAAAAAACATACACTATAAAAATGGAGGATAAAAAATGTTTGATTTTCCGAGAATTAAAAGATTGCCTCCCTATGTTTTTGCAGTAGTAAACCAGTTAAAAATGGAACTTAGAAGAAGAGGCGAGGATATCATAGACCTTGGCATGGGAAATCCTGATCTGCCAACTCCAAAACACATTGTTGATAAATTATGCGAAGCTGCCAAGATTCCAAAAAATCACAGATACTCAGCTTCAAGGGGAATTACTCAACTCAGATGTGCAATTTCTGAGTGGTACAAAAGGAGATTTGATGTTTATATTGACCCAGAAACAGAGGCAGTCGTTACTATTGGCTCAAAAGAGGGACTAAGCCATCTACTTTTAGCCTCTGTTCAGCCCGGAGATGTTGTTCTTACTCCGTCTCCTGCATATCCAATTCATCCATATGGAGCAATTATTGCTGGCGGAGATGTTAGAACATTTAGCGTGTGTCCTTGCATGGACTTTTTTGAAGAACTGGAAAGGGCTTTTAAAAATTCATGGCCCAGACCGAAAATTCTCATTATAAACTTCCCTCATAATCCAACCACTGCTGTAGTGGAGGACTTGGAATTTTTCAAAAAAGTTGTTGACTTTGCAAAGGAAAACAACATAATGGTTATCCACGATTTTGCCTATGCTGACCTTGTTTTTGATGACTATAAGGCTCCAAGCTTTCTTCAGGTTCCCGGAGCTAAGGATGTTGGAGTTGAGTTTTTCTCAATGACAAAGAGCTATTCAATGGCAGGCTGGAGAGTGGGGTTCTGCGTTGGAAATAAGGAGATTGTTGGAGCTTTGACTAAGATAAAAAGCTATCTTGACTATGGAATGTTTCAGCCAATTCAGATTGCCTCAATAGTTGCGCTTAGAGGCCCGCAGGACTGCGTTGAAGAAATAAGAAAAACCTATGAGCGCAGAAGAGATGTTCTTATAAAAGGTTTAAATCAGGCTGGCTGGAAAGTTGATCCTCCTAAGGCAACCATGTTTGTTTGGGCAGAAATTCCAGAGCCCTTCAAGAAAATGGGTTCCCTTGAGTTTGCTAAGTTTTTAATAAACGAGGCAAAGGTTGCAGTGTCTCCTGGAATAGGCTTTGGAGAAGGAGGAGAAGGTTTTGTCAGATTTGCACTTGTTGAAAATGAACATAGAATTAGGCAAGCAGTGAAAGGAATAAAAAAAGCATTGAATATCGTGCCTTCAACAAAAAAAATCAGAAAAGTTGCTGGATGAGGAGGAAGAATGAAACAAGTAAAAGTTGGAATAATTGGATTTGGCACAGTAGGAACAGGAACAGCAAAAATTCTTCTTACCCAGAGGGATTTAATAAAAAAGAGAACTGGCATTGATTTGATTTTAAAAAAAGTTGCTGACAAAGATATTACAAGACCAAGAGAGATAACTCTTCCAGAAGGAGTGCTTACAACAGATGCATGGGAAATCATAAAAGACCCTGAAATTGATATTGTTGTTGAGCTTGTTGGAGGATTTCATCCAGCAAAGGATTTCATACTTGAAGCCTTAAAACACGGCAAGCATGTAGTTACTGCAAACAAAGCACTTCTGTCAGAAGACGGAAATGATATATTTGCCCTCGCAAAGGAAAAGGGACTTCAAGTTGGTTTTGAGGCAAGCGTGGGTGGTGGAATTCCAATTATAAAAGTTATGCGCGAAGGGCTTGTTGCAAATAAGATGCTTGCAATTTATGGCATTATCAATGGGACTACGAACTACATTCTCACAAGAATGACCAACGAAGGACTAGATTTTCAGGATGCCTTAAGAGAAGCACAACAACTCGGCTATGCAGAGGCAGACCCAACGCTTGACATTGAAGGAATAGATTCAACGCATAAGATAACGATACTTGCCTCCCTTGCCTATGGTATTCCCCTTAGCTTCAAGAAAGCCTATTGCGAAGGTATTACAAAGATTACAGCCCAAGATATAGCATTTGCTAAGGAGTTTGGCTACAAAATTAAGCTGCTTGCTATAACTAAAATTCTTGACGGAGAGATTGAGTTGAGAGTTCATCCTACTATGGTTCCTGAGGATTATCTCATTGCAAAGGTGGATGGAGTTTTCAATGCCATATATGTTGAAGGCGATAGCGTTGGCGCCACTCTTTATTACGGAAGGGGAGCTGGCAGTATGCCTACAGGTAGCGCTGTTGTGGCTGATATTGTTGATATTGCAAAGGGTGCAAATTCTCTTCCCCTTGATTTTTCTGCAGATTATAAAATCAAACCAATTGATGATATAGAAAGCATATACTATTTTAGATTTACCGCATATGATAGACCCGGCGTTCTTTCAAAAATTTCAGGCGTTTTTGGTGAACATAACATAAGCATTGCTTCTGTAATACAAAAGGGAAGGTCAAAGGCTGGTGCTGTTCCATTGGTAATACTTACTCATAAGGCAAAGGAAAAGAATGTCAAGGAAGCCCTTGAGAAGATTGATAAACTTCCAGTTGTGGCAGACAAAAGCGTATTCATAAGAGTTGAAGGACAGGAACCTTGATTGGTGCAAAGTTTGAGATATATTAAGCATATCATTCTACCGCAGGTTGGCAAAGGAGGTCAGGAAAGGCTTAAAAAATCCCGTGTTTTGAGTGTGGGTGCTGGAGGACTTGGAAGTGCGGTTTCTTATTATCTTGCTGCTGCTGGAGTTGGATATATTGGTATAGTTGATCCAGATATCGTTGAACTGAGTAATCTTCAGAGACAGATTATCCATAACGAAGAACATCTTGGAATGCCCAAAGCAGTATCTGCGATGATAAATCTTAAAAAGCTTAACAGCGAGATAAACATTTTGCCTTATCCTGAAGAGATTAACAGAAAAAATGCCCAAAAATATATTTCACTTTATGATGTTGTTGTAGCCTGTCCTGATAATTTTAAAACCCGATTTATTCTAAATGAGATATGCTTTAAACTTGAAAAACCACTTATTGTAGGAGCTGCTTCAGAGTTTGAAGGACATGTTTTTGATGTAATCCCTCCAGAAGGTCCTTGCTACAACTGTATTTTTGAGGGTGCTAAGGATGAAGAGGAAGAAAGAGGAATTTTTTCGCCTGTAGCAGGAGTTATAGGCACTCTTCAGGCAATGGAGACTTTGAAGATTTTACTCCAAATCGGAGAGCTCCTTCATGGTAGAATTTTAATCTATGATGCTTTAAAGGCAAATTTCAGGGAAGTAAAATTCATAAAAAATCCATCCTGTCGTATTTGCAAATGCTCAGAATAAAAAAGGAAATTTTTGATGAGATGATAAAGCACTGTATTGATTGCATGCCCTATGAAGCCTGTGGGATTTTGGCTGGAAGAGATACAGCTACTGAGATTTATAAAATAAAAAACATAGAACGCTCCTCAACCAGTTATTTTATGGAACCACAGGAACAACTTAAAGCCATGAAAGATATAAGAGCAAAGGGACTGCAAATGCTTAGCATATATCATAGCCATCCCTGTGGAATCGCATATCCGTCGTCAAAGGATTTGCAACTTGCCTTTTATGATGTTTACTATGTGATTGTTGGAATAAATTGTAATGATAACGCAAAGGAGATTTTCCATCAAAATTTAGACAAACGAGAGGAAGAAACTGTTCAGGAAATCCAAATGAGATGCTTTAAGTTACAAGAAGACAATGTGAAAGAAATAGAGATTCAGGTTGAGCAGGAATGATAAGAAAAGTAAAATATGCGCTGTTTTTTACTTTTCTTTTCCTGCTTGGAGCTTGTGGAGGCTATATTTACTGGCTTTTTTCTGATTTGCCAGATGTAAAGGCTCTTGAAGGATACAGGCCTGCTGAGGCTTCAATTGTTTATTCCTCAGATGGACAGGTGTTAACAGAGTTTTTCTATGAGAGAAGAAAATTTGTGCCTCCCTATGAGATTCCAGAAATGATAAAAAAAGCCTTTGTTGCTGCAGAGGATGTAAGATTTTACAAACACCCGGGGGTTGATATTATTGGGATTCTCAGAGCCTTTTTTAAAAATATTAAAGCAGGAACGGTTGTTGAGGGAGGAAGCACAATCTCTCAGCAACTGGCAAAAATGTTGTTCCTCAAACCCGAGAAAACTTTAGGAAGAAAGATAAAAGAAGCAATTCTTTCAATACAGATTGAGAAAAAATATACGAAGGATGAGATTCTGGGGCTTTATCTTAATCAGGCTTATTTTGGAAATAGAGCATACGGAATAGCTGCAGCTGCAGAAACCTACTTTGGAAAATCTTACAATGAACTGAATATTGCAGAGATTGCCCTTCTTGCTTCTTTGCCAAAAGCTCCATCTAAGTTCAATCCATTTAAAAACCCAGAAGTTGCATTAAAAAGAAGAAACATTGTTTTGCAAAAAATGCTTGAGGAGGGATTTATAACCAAAGAGCAATATGAGGGCGCATTAAAAGAGCCTTTACCTGAACATCCACACTGGAGAAGATTTGAAGCTCCGTATTTTGTTGAAAACCTGAGACTTCAGTTGGAGGCAAAGTATGGAGAGAGACTTTATAAAGATGGGTTACGAATTTACTCTACCATTGACTATAATTTGCAGAAAAAGGCAGAAGAAGCTGTAGTAAAGGGAATTACAGAGATTCACAAAAGAGCAAAACCGCAGGTGCAGGCAGCCTTAATTGCAATAGAGTTAAAAACAGGATTTGTAAGAGCTATGGTAGGAGGAAATGATTTCTGGGAAACCCAATACAACAGAGCCTTTGCTTTGCGTCAGAGTGGAAGTGCTTTTAAGCCATTTGTTTATGCTGTTGCATTGATGGAAGGATATACTCCAGATGATACCGTTTTAGATGCTCCACTTAGTTTTCCAGCAGGTGGAGGTAAAATTTGGTCACCAAGAAATTACAAAAACGAATATCATGGAGTTGTTACCCTCAGGCAAGCACTTGCCCTTTCATTAAACTCAGCTGCTGTTCGGCTTGCATCAGAGGTTGGAATTAAAAAAGTTATAGAATTTGCCTATCAGTGTGGAATAAGTTCAAAGCTTCAACCCTATCTTCCAACCGCACTTGGAGCATCTGACATAAAACTCATAGAGCTTACAGCAGCCTATTCAGTATTTGCAACTGGCAAGAGAATAAAACCAATTTTTTACGAAAAAATCACAGACCACAACGAAGTAATTCTTGAAGAAAACACTCCAGACATCCAGAATGTGCTATCTGAGGAGGTTGTTGAGGGAATGCGTGAGCTACTTAGGGAAGTTGTGCTTTCTGGAACAGCTGTAAGGGCAAAGGAAGTAGGCAGGGATGTTTATGGCAAAACAGGAACAACTAATGATTTTTCAGATGCTTGGTTTGTTGGTTTTGACAATAATCTTTTAGTAGGTGTTTGGGTTGGAAGAGACAATCACAAACCAATAGGACAAAATGAGGCAGGTTCAAGGGCAGCGCTTCCGATATGGATAGATTTTATGAAATCAGCTGAAACTGCCTCTGCAATGTTAAAATAAAAAAATGGGAAAAATTCTATCAATAGTAAATCAAAAAGGCGGGGTTGGCAAAACAACTACTGCTCTTAATCTTGGTACATGTCTTGCAATTGAAAATAAAAAGGTTTTACTTGTAGACTCGGATCCGCAGGGAAATTTAACAACAGGGTTGGGAATAAACAAAGAAAGCCTTGAAGGCAGCCTTTATGAGCTTTTCATAGGTTCCCATAGTGTTGATAAAGTCTTAATTAAAACACAAATTGAAAATCTTTGGATTATTCCTTCAACAATTGACCTTGTAGGAGTTGAGGTTGAGCTTATTCAAAGGGAAAACAGAGAATTCATTCTTAAAAATATTTTATCGTCCGTATCAGAGGATTTTGACTATATACTTATTGACGCACCTCCTTCTTTGGGTCTTCTTACATTAAACTGTCTGGTAGCATCAGATGCAATTATTATTCCTGTTCAGTGCGAATATTATGCTTTGGAGGGATTGGGGTTACTGATGAGAACTTTTGAGCTTGTGAAAATTTTGAATCCTAACATTAAAATACAAGGCATTCTTCTTACAATGTTTGATGCAAGAAATACTCTATCTCGGCAGGTTGTAGAGGAAGTGAGGAAGTTTTTTGGAGGTAAAGTTTATAATACAATAATACCAAGAAATGTTGCACTGGCAGAGGCACCAAGTCATGGCAAGCCAGCTGTTTTATATGATATTCGCTCCAAAGGAGCGCAAAGTTATATCACATTTGCATTGGAGTTTTTGCTAAATGAAAAAGGCGCTCGGTAAAGGCTTAGATGCTTTAATATCAAGTAATATTACCAAAAAAGACGACTCCCTTATTGAGATAGAAATTGAAAGAATAATTCCGGGTGATGCCCAGCCAAGAACAGACTTTGATGAAAATTCCTTAAAGGAGCTTGCTAATTCAATAAAGGAAAAGGGAATCATACAGCCCATTGTTGTCTCAAGGGTTGGAGACGGAAGTTTTAGGATAATTGCTGGAGAGAGGAGATGGAGGGCTGCAAAAATTGCAGGACTTCAAAAGATTCCAGCCATTGTCAAAGATGTATCTGCTGCTGAGGCTGTAGAAATTGCTCTTATTGAAAACATTCAAAGGGAAGACCTTGACCCTGTTGAGACAGCTATGGCATTTGAGCGTCTTATTAAGGATTACAATCTCACCCAAGAGGAGCTTTCCCAAAGAGTTGGAAAAGACAGGGCAACAATTGCAAATTATCTGAGAATATTAAAACTTCCCGATGAGATAAAAAATCTTATTAAATCAGGCGCTATAACTATGGGACATGCAAAGGCTATAATGTCTTTGGACAGTGGGCAGAGGCAAATTGAGGCATGCCAGTTAGTCCTTAAAAAATCCCTTTCAGTCAGGCAAACTGAAGAACTTGTAAAAAGACTTTCAAAATCCGATACTCCTAAGCAGAAGCAAAAATTTCCAGAGATAGAAGAACTTGAAGAGATACTTACAGCTGAACTTGGCTCAAAGGTGCGAATTTCTCATAAAGGGAAAAAGGGAAAGCTTGAAATTTTTTACAGTTCCCTTGATGAGCTTGACGGCATACTGCAACGAATACTGAAAAGTTAGATTTTACAAGATTTGACAGAAATTGAGAAATCTTTTTATTATTAAAATATCCCTTCATACAGGAGGTTTTAAGTGGCAGGTCATTCCAAGTGGGCACAAATCAAACATAAAAAGGCTCAAGTTGACGCAAAAAGAGGCAAAATCTTTACAAAAATCATAAGAGAGATAACAGTTGCTGCAAGAATTGGAGGCGGTGATCCAGAGAAAAATCCCCGTTTAAGAGTTGCCATTGAAAAGGCAAGAGATGTCAACATGCCAATGGAAAACATCAAAAGGGCAATAATGAGAGGAACAGGAGAGTTAGGAGGAGACGCATACGAAGAGGTTGTTTATGAAGGATACGGACCTGGTGGAGTTGCTATTTTAATTGAAGCTTTAACTGATAATAAAAACAGAACAGTTTCTGAAATCAGACACATTCTTTCAAAACACGGTGGAAGTCTTGGAGAGTCTGGATGCGTTTCATGGATTTTTGAAAAAAAAGGATATATTCTTGTAAACAAAAAAAATATAGATGAGGATACCCTTCTTACTGCTGCATTGGAAGCAGGAGCAGATGATGTAAAGAATGACCCAAAGGAAGACAACTATGAGATTATCATTGCGCCAGAAAATCTTAAAGAAGTAAAGGAAGCTTTGGAGAAGGCTGGCATAAAAATCTCTCTTTCAGAGGTAACTATGTTGCCCAAAAATTACATAGCTCTGGAAGGAGATGATGCAGAGAAAATGTTAAAAATAATGGAAGCCCTTGAGGACCACGATGATGTCCAGAATGTATATGCTAATTTTGATATTTCCGATGAAGTAATGAGTAAAGTAACAGCTTAAGAATGGAACTATCTATTAAAGCTACTTTTAAAAGAAAATTTATTGCTGGCTTAATCGTAACAATTCCAATAGCAATAAGCATTTTCATACTTGTCCAGCTTTTTAAAATAGTAGATGGGCTTTTAGGTCCTATTTATGATTACATTTTTGGCAGACATATTGCAGGACTTGGATTTATAACAGCATTGCTTATTGTTTTTGTGGTAGGAATTGTTTCAACAAATGTTTTTGGAAAGAAAATCTTAGACCAGCTTGAAAAATTGCTGTTTCTGAAAATTCCTGTGTTTAAGAGCTTATATTCATCATTGAAACAGCTGATTGACGCATTTTCTCCTGAGAATAAAACATCATTCCAAAAGTTTGTTATTGTTGAGTATCCAAGAAAGGGTAGCTTTGTTTTTGGCTTTCAGACAAAAGAGTGCTATTTAAAGGATAATGGTTTGGAGAAAAAGCTCATAGCGGTTTATATACCAACAAACAACCTATATCTTGGTGAAGTAGTTCTTTTTGAACCAGATAGCGTTATACTTACAAGCATTCCTGTGCAGGAAGGCATAAAAATAATTCTTTCAGGTGGAATAGCAGCACCAGAAAATATAAGAGGTGAAAGATAGTGGATATAGTTATTTTGGCAGCTGGACTTGGAACAAGAATGAAATCCCATCTGCCAAAGGTTCTCCACAAAATCTTTGAAAAACCAATCATAGACTATGTAATAGAGCTTGCCAAATCCATAATAATAAATTACGAATCACCAATAACCAATCCCGATTCACCTACTATTCATGTTGTTTTAAATCCGTCTTTGAAAGAAGTCATAGAGCATGTCTCTAAACAGGGCGTAAATATAGTTTTTCAGGAAGAACCTAAAGGAACAGCCCATGCATTACTCTCGGCATTGCCATATTTGAAGAGTGAAAAGGTTTTGATTCTTAATGGAGACACTCCGCTCATAAAAAAGGAAACTGTTTCAAAATTAATAGAAAACTTTGATAAAAACTCATTAGACCTTGCTATTCTTTCCTTTTATCCTAAAAGGGAACACTCCTATGGAAGGATTTTAAGGGACTCTGGAGGAAAGGTTCAGCGAATTGTTGAAATTACAGATTTGAAGGAAGAAGAAATCTCTGTCAATGAATCAAATAGCGGTGTCTATTTAATGCGAAAGGAGATTGCAGAACTATCAAGAGAGGTGAAAGAAAATCCTCGCAAAGGTGAGTTTTATCTTACTGATATAGTTGAGATAGCTATAAAAGAGGGCAAAAAAGTAGAAGCCTATCCTTTGGCTGATGAGGATGAGTTGCTTGGAATAAATACAAGGGAAGAACTTGCAATGGCAGTGCGATATTTAAGGGATAGGATTGTTAGAGATTTAATGAAAAAGGGTGTAACATTCTATGACCCTCAGTTAGTATGGATATCTCCATCTGCCACCATTGGGCAGGACACGATTGTTTATCCAAATGTTTTTATTGAAGGTGAAACATGTATTGGTAAAAAATGCGTTATTTATCAGGGAGTAAGGCTTAAAAACTGTATTGTTGAAGATGAAGTTGAAATAAAGGACTGCACAGTGGCAGAAAACTCTGTGATCAAGTCAGGAGCGAAAATTGGTCCCTTTGCCCACATCAGACCCGAGACAATCATTGGAAGACAATGCAGAATCGGAAATTTTGTTGAGGTTAAAAAATCTAAAATTGGTGATGGCACAAAAGCTGCGCACCTTAGTTATTTAGGTGATGCGGTAATCGGTAAAAATGTAAACATAGGAGCAGGCACGATAACCTGTAACTATGATGGTAAGAAAAAGCATAAAACAATCATTGAAGACAATGTTTTCATAGGCAGTGACACTCAGCTTGTTGCTCCTGTAACTGTAAGAAAGGGGGCATATGTTGGAGCAGGCTCAACAATAACAAAGGAAGTTCCTGAAGATTCTCTTGCCATAAGTAGAACACCACAGAAAAACATACAAGGCTGGGCAAAAAAGAAAAGGGAGATAGAATAATGTGTGGAATAATCGGATACATTGGTGACAAAAACGCAGTTCAAATAGTTTTGGAAGGGCTAAAAAAACTTGAATACAGAGGATATGATTCTGCAGGAATAGCATATTTTAAAGATGGAAAAATTAATATCATAAAAAGCAAAGGTAAAATCGCAACTCTTGAGTCTTTAATTGACAAATCAATGTCATCCAATATAGCAATAGGGCATACAAGATGGGCAACGCATGGAAAACCAACTGATATTAATGCCCATCCCCATCGCTCAGGCTCAATTGTGCTGGTTCATAACGGAATAATAGAAAACTATGATAAGATTAAAAGCGAACTTAAAGAAGAAGGTTATATATTTGTTTCTCAGACAGACACTGAAGTAATTGCCCATCTTATCAACAAATACAAAGCGGAGAACAACTTTGAAGAGGCAGTAAGAAAAGCAGTGTCTCAGCTTAGAGGCTCTTATGCAATTGTCGTGACGGATGAGAATGAGCCTGACAAAATAATTGGCGTAAGAATGGAAAGCCCTCTTGTTGTTGGTGTTGTTGATGGTGAGAAATTTTTAGCCTCTGATGTACCTGCTTTTCTCAATTACTGCAATCGTGTAATTTTCCTTGATGATGGTGAAATAGTTGTCCTTAAAAAGGATGAAGTAAAGATTTGTGATTTAGAAGGGAAAGAAAAGAAGAAAAAGCCTGTTACAATTGATTGGACTCCTTCAATGGCTGAAAAGGGTGGATACAAGCACTTTATGCTAAAGGAGATTCACGAACAACCAAGAGCAATTGCCGATACAATACGAGGAAGAGTAATACTTGATGAAGCAAAATTTGTATATCATGAATTAGGCATAAAACACGAAGAGCTTGTCCTTACACGAAAGGTTTATCTTGTTGCCTGTGGAACATCTTTTCATGCATGTCTTGTTGGAAGATATATGATGGAGTATATTGCTCAAATTCCTGCAGAAGTTGACATAGCTTCTGAGTTCAGATACAGAAACATTTCTTTTGATGAAGACTCTCTATTCATAGCTATAACTCAGTCAGGTGAAACAGCAGATACCCTTGCAGCATTAAGGTATGCAAAAAGCAAAGGAGTAAGAACTCTTGCAATATGTAATGTGGTTGGTAGCACAATAGCTCGGGAAGCTCACTCAGTTTTTTATACCCGTTCAGGTCCTGAAATTGGAGTTGCATCAACTAAGGCTTTTACTTCTCAGCTTGTAGCTCTTTATATGATCGCATGGGCGCTTAATAGAGCAAAAAGAAAAACTACTGTTGATATTGTAAAAATTCATTTATCTCAACTATTTCATCTTCCCCATATGGTTGAACAGGTTTTAAAGACTGAGCCTCAGATTCAGAGTCTTGCAAAAGAGCTTTACAAAAAAAATAATTTTCTTTATCTTGGAAGGGGACCAAACTATCCTGTTGCCCTTGAAGGAGCTTTGAAATTAAAGGAGATTTCATATATACACGCAGAAGGCTATGCTGCAGGAGAGATGAAACATGGACCAATTGCCCTTGTTGAGGAAGGCTTTCCTGTGGTTTTCGTTGTAAATGACGAAGATATTTATTTTGATAAAGTTCTCTCCAATATGGAAGAAATTAAAGCAAGGGATGGCTTTATTGTAACAGTTACAAACAGTAAAGATAAAAAACTACAAAAGCTTTCTGACAGAATTATACATATTCAAGAGTTTTCTGTAAGCCCATTTTTGAATGCGATTTTGTTTACTATTCCTCTGCATCTTTTGGCTTATCATATAGCTTTGCTGAGAGGTTGCGATGTGGATCAGCCAAGAAACTTGGCAAAGAGCGTCACTGTGGAATAAATTAGCCATAGACTTATGTCTATTGGCTAAAATAAAAATTAGAGGGGTAGAGCCATGAAAGATTTCCCCCTATGGGAATTAAATCCTCAACAGCAAGAAGCAGTAATATACTGTGAAGGACCACTTCTTGTAATTGCAGGTGCAGGAAGTGGTAAAACAAGGGTCATAACTTATAAATATGCTTATCTTACCCGTGCATTAGGCTATCATCCGTCTACTATATTCACAGTTACCTTTACGAATAAAGCTGCAGATGAGATGAAAGAGAGAATATCAAGGATGTGCAATGGACACTTGAAAAACTGCTGGATAGGCACATTTCACTCCCTTTGTTTGCGCATTTTGCGAAATCATATTGACCAGCTCGGCTATAAAAAAGACTTTATCATATACGATGACGATGATCAGGCTGCTTTAGTAAAAAGAATTCTTAAAGATTTTAACATGCATGAGGCATTATGTAAATGTTTGGTATCAAAAATAAGCAATCTTAAATCCAATCTCATCTCTCCTGAAGATTATGCTTCAAAGATAGAGGGATATGAATTTGAAGAGAGATTAGGCAGAATTTATGCAAAATATCAAAATGAGCTAAGAAAATACAATGCCCTTGACTTTGACGACTTAATTTTAAATGTAATAACGCTTTTGCGGGAGAATGAGGGGCTTTGTCAAAGATATGCAGAATATTTCAGATATATTTTGGTTGACGAATTTCAAGATACAAACAAAGCACAGTATGAGCTTATTAACATACTCTCAAAGTATCATAGAAAAGTTTGTGTAGTTGGAGATGATGACCAGAGCATATACAGATTTCGTGGAGCAAATGTTCATAATATTTTAAACTTTGAGAATGATTTTCCCGGCACAAAGGTTATCAGATTAGAGCAAAATTATCGCTCTTCAAAATACATTATCATGGCTTCCAATTCAATGATTTCAAAAAATATATACAGAAAACCAAAATCCCTTTGGACAGATAGAGATTGGGGAGAAAAAATATTTTACTGTCAATTATCAAACGAGGAAGAAGAAGCAAAATATATAGCAAAAAACATAAAGGACCTATATCTTAAAGGCAATTATGAATACAGGGATTTTGCCATTCTCTACAGATTAACTTTGCAAGCAAGGGCATTGGAAGAGGCATTAAGAATAGAAGGTATTCCATATCAAGTAGTAAGTGGAATCAGTTTTTACCACAGAAAGGAAATAAAGGATGTCATTTCCTATATGCGTCTTCTGATAAATAGGGATGACAATGTAAGTTTATTAAGAATTATCAATACCCCTCCCAGAGGAATAGGAGCCGCTCTTGTTACGAAAATTGAAAATGAGGCAAGGAAAAACATGTGTTCCTATTATGAGGCTATAAAATTGATAATAAAAGATGACAATGCTAATGAAGTTCAGAAACAAAAATTAATGGCATTTGTTGATTTGATAGAAAGCCTATCAAGCATAGAATACAAAACAGCATCTCAAATGATTAAAAATATCTTAAACAGCACAGGTTATCTTGAAGAGATTGAAGAAGAAAGGATTCAAAATGTTCTTGAACTTTTATCATCGGCTGAAAAATTAACTGTTAGCGAATTTCTTGATAAAGTATCTTTGATATCTAATGTTGACAACTGGGAGAGCAAGAAAAATTATGTCTCACTTCTTACCCTTCATTCTGTAAAGGGTCTTGAATTTCCTATTGTTTTTATAGCAGGATGCGAAGAAGGCATTTTGCCTTATTTTAAAGCTTTAGATGATCCGCAGGAGCTTGAAGAAGAAAGAAGGTTGTTTTATGTAGGCATGACAAGGGCAAAGGATATTTTATTTATAACAAGTGCAAAACAAAGAAAGCTTTATTCAAAAACCCAAAATCAGGAACCATCAAGCTTTGTCAAAGACATTCCTTCTGAATACTGTCACTGTATTAGAAAGGATTATAGCACCTTTGTCCCTGAATGCAAAGAAAAAGAAGCCACCAAAGTCAAACCACCATTTAATATTGGATGCAAAGTTAAGCATCCTACATGGGGAATTGGAGTTGTTAGAGATTGCTATGGTGAAGGAGATGATTTAAAGGTAGTAGTTAACTTTCCCGGCATTGGGGTTAAAAAATTAGCTCCAAAAATTGTAAATCTCCAAAAATTGTAAATTTAGAAAGAGTTTAATCGTAGGGATAAATTAATAAGGAGAGGAAAACATGAAAATATCAAAGGAAATGGTTAAGCACATATCTCTTCTAAGCAGGCTTGAACTCAAAGAAGACGAAATAGAAATGTATCAGGAGCAACTCAGCAGAATACTTGACTACGTTGAAAAACTAAATGAAGTAAATACAACTGATGTTGAGCCAACATCTCATGTTTTGTCACTAAACAATGTTTTTAGAGAGGATATTGTTAAGCCTTCTATTTCAAGGGAAGAGGCTTTAAAAAATGCACCCGATGCTACTGATAAATTTTTCAGAGTTCCTAAGATAATTGAATAAAAATGCTACGAAGTTTTCTAAGAGCTAAATTACATATGGCAAAGGTAACAGAAGCTAATCTGTTCTACGAGGGTTCAATTAGTATTGATACAGAGTTGCTTGAGCTTGCAGGAATTCTTCCATACGAAAGAGTATGGATTAGCAACATGGATAACGGAGAGAGATTTGACACCTATGTAATACCTGCTCCAAGAGGCTCTAAAACAATAGGACTTAACGGACCTGCTGCAAAAAAAGCTTCTGTAGGAGATAGAATTGTCATCTTTTCATACGGATATTTAACTGAAGAAGAAATACCTTCACATAAACCAAAAATCCTTATCCTTGACGAAAACAATAATATCGTCAAGTCCTATACTCCTTCAGTGTTCTCCAAATAACTTTTACTTAACAATCAAATCGGATAATAGATTTGGATTTTGGATTGTTTTTCATTACAAACTATCATCGCGAACCCTTTTCTTTGTAATAGGAAGGACTTTATTCCTGAGGTAATCTTTAAAAATTCGTAAAACGTAAGAAGTGAGATGTAAAAGGTAAAAGACGAGATTACTTCAGCAGCTCATCGGTCTGCCTAGCAATAAGAGGATGAGGTATAAAGGAAGACCGAGTTGTTTTTTTGCTATGGCACCTTTGCAATGACAAGGATGGTGGTTGACAGAAATTGTTGTGAGCCAAAGGTGTGGCATACCATCGCAATGATACTTAAGAATCGGACAATTTAGATAATAATAAACTCGGCAAGTTGATAACTACTAAATATATGGAGTAAAATTATAAATTAATTTAATTTTTAGAGGGAGAAAACTATGAAGATTAAAGGGAAAGTCTGGAAATTTGGAGACAACATTGATACAGACGCTATTATTCCTGCCAGATATCTCAACACTTCTGATCCAGCAGAACTTGCAAAGCATGTTATGGAGGACGCTGACAAAGATTTTCCATCAAAAGTAAAGCCCGGAGATATTATAATTGGAGGAAGAAACTTCGGATGTGGCTCTTCCCGTGAACACGCACCGATTGCAATAAAGGCAGCTGGGGTGCAAGCAGTAGTAGCTAAAAGCTATGCGAGAATATTTTTTAGAAACGCCTTCAATATTGGGCTTCCAATTTTTGAAGTCCCTGAGCTTGTAGATGAGACAGACGAGGGCGATAAAATTGAAATTGATATGAATTCTGGAGAAATTCTTAATTTAACAAAAGGCAAAAAATACCACACAAAGCCAATTCCAGAGTTCATGCAAGAGTTAATAAATGCAGGCGGATTAGTTGAATGGACTAAGAAAAGATTAAATAGGGAGGGTATAAAATGAAAAAGTCCTGTAAAACAAGAAGTTGTAAAAGCAAAAAGGCATCTAAGACTTACAAAATTGCAGTAATTCCCGGAGATGGCACAGGACCTGAGGTTATTCGTGAAGGAGTAAAGGTTTTAGATGCTGTAAGCAATAGAGCTGGATTTAAGCTTGACTACACTTATTATGACTTTGGAGGAGAAAGATATCTTCGCACTGGTGAAACTTTGCCTGACAGTGCCATTGAAGAATTAAAAAATTTTGATGCCATCTATCTTGGAGCAATTGGTCATCCAGATGTAAAACCCGGAATTCTTGAAAAAGGAATTTTACTCAGGCTTCGTTTTGAACTTGACCAGTATGTTAATTTGAGACCTGTAAAGCTTTATCCCGGCGTTGACTGCCCGCTTAAAGATAAAAAACCAGAGGACATAGATTTTGTTGTTGTTAGAGAAAACACAGAGGGCTTATACACAGGCTCTGGAGGATTTCTTAAAAAAGGCACACCTGATGAGGTAGCTATTCAGGTATCAATTAATACTCGCAAGGGAGTTGAAAGATGCATAAGATTCGCTTTTGATTATTGCAGAAAAAGAAATAAAAAGAAAAAACTTACCCTTTGCGGAAAAACAAATGTTCTAACCTTTGCATTTGACCTTTGGGAAAGGACATTCTATGAAGTTGCAAAGGAGTATCCTGACATTACAACAGATTATGCCCATGTAGATGCAACTACAATGTGGTTTGTGAAAAATCCTGAATGGTTTGATGTAATAGTGACAGACAATATGTTTGGTGACATAATAACTGACCTTGGAGCAATGATTCAGGGCGGAATGGGAATTGCTGCTGGTGGAAACATAAATCCCGAAGGAGTATCAATGTTTGAACCTATTGGAGGTTCAGCACCAAAATACACAGGCAAGAATGTGATAAATCCGCTTGCTGCCATATGTGCAGGAGGAATGATGCTTGAGTATCTTGGTGAGGAGGATTCTGCAAAATTAATTGAAAGGGCAGTGATTGAAATTACATCAAAGCATCTAAAAAGCCTTGCTGCTGGTAAAATGGGTTACACTACAACAGAAGTTGGGGACTTGGTTGCAAAATATGTTACAGAACTACCTATGGAGGGATAAATATGCTTAAGAAAAAAGAAAAATATGTAGTTGCAGTAGTTGGAGCTACAGGTGCTGTAGGCAATGAAATGATAGCAGTTTTGGAAGAGAGAAACTTCCCTGTTTCAGAACTGAGACTCTTTGCATCTGAAAGGAGCGAAGGAGTCAGGTTAAAGTTTAAGGGAGAAGAGATTCCTGTTCAAACATTGAAAGAAGATTCTTTCGTTGGTATAGATATAGCTCTTTTTTCAGCAGGCGCTGAAAGATCAAAAATTTGGGCACCAGTAGCAGCAAAGAGTGGCTGTGTTGTGGTTGATAATTCAAGCCAGTGGAGAATGGACCCTGAAGTGCCACTTGTAGTTCCAGAAGTGAATCCCCATGACCTTAAATGGCATAAGGGAATTATTGCAAATCCAAACTGCTCAACAATTCAGATGGTTGTTGCTTTAAAGCCAATCCATGATGTTGCAAAAATCAAAAGAGTGGTGGTGACAACCTTTCAAGCAGTATCAGGAACAGGCAAAAAGGCAATGGATGAGCTTCTTCAGCAGACAGTTGATTTGCTCAATTTCAGAGAGATAAAGATTCAGGTGTATCCGCATCAGATTGCCTTTAATGTGCTTCCTCACATAGACAAATTCCTTGAAAATGCGTAAGATCGGAAGAGC
>JBEPZQ010000006.1:0-22010 GCA_041640755.1 Thermodesulfovibrio sp.
CCTGCTGCAATGGCAATAACATTTTTGACTGCACCACCAATCTCTGCTCCCAATGGGTCATCATGTTCATAAACCCTGAAGTAGGAAGTGTTAAAAATTTCCTGTAACAAAAGCCTTTCTTTTCTTTCTGGTCCTGAAATTGTAACTGCTGTTGGTTTTTCCTGTGCAACCTCAATTGCAAAGCTCGGACCTGAAAGCACATAAGCTTTCTTTCCCAATATCTCTTCAAGAATCATAGAGGGTGTCTTTAAAGTGCTTTTTTCAATTCCCTTTGAGGCACTTACAAGAATTGCTTCTCCATTAAGTTGCCCAGCTATTTGACTAAATACAGCTCTTATATGTTGAGTTGGCACAACATTAACAATAAATCTTGCCTTTTTTATTGCATCGGTAACAAAATTTGTGCAATGAAGATTTTCAGGAAGCTTAATATTTGGCAGATAAAGAAAATTCTCCCTCTTTGAGTTTATTGCTTCAGCTAATTCAGACTCCCTTGCCCAGAGGGTAACGTCAAATCCTTTTTTGGAAAGCAGGAAAGCAATGGTTGTACCCCAGCTTCCTGCTCCTATGACAGCTATGTATGACATTTTTATAGCTTACCAAACTCCTTAAGTTTAAGCTCTTTTCTTTTTATTTTACCACTTATTGTTTTTGGAAGTTCATCTACAAAGTCTATTTTTCTTGGATATTTATAAGGAGCGGTCTCCTTTTTAACAAAGTCCTGAAGCTCTTTTATTAGTTCCTCTGATGGCTCATATTCCTGCGTAAGAACAATAAAGGCTTTTACAACCTCTCCTCTTACCTCATCGGGACTTGCAACAACTGCTGCTTCTTTTACTGCAGGATGCTTTATAAGTGCGCTTTCAACTTCAAAAGGACCAATACGGTAACCTGCGCTAATTATAACATCATCTTCTCTACCTACAAACCAGAAATAACCGTCCTTGTCTTTGTATCCCCTGTCTCTTGTGTAATACCATTCCCCCCTGAATGCTGCAGCCATTTCAAGTTTGTCTCCTATGTATTCTTTGAAAAGTCCAACAGGTCTGACAGGATTTATCTTTATGGCAATATTCCCCTCTGTTTCTGGTGGAACAGGATTTCCCTCATCATCAATAATGTCAATTTCAAACCCAGGTGTAGGTAATCCTGTTGCTCCTGCTTTCATAGGAATTCCCTTAAGCATAGCAAGGGTATTGACGGTTTCGGTCTGTCCGTAACCATTGTATATGTATTCTCCAGTTGCCTCTTTCCAGATATTGATAATTTCGGGATTAAGTGGCTCACCTGCAGCAACAAAATGTCTCACTGTTTTGAATTTTAATTCACTTGTTGGGATTTCCTTTACTATCATTCTATAGGCTGTTGGAGGAGCACAGAGGGTAGTCACTTCAAATTTTTTCAAAGTCTCAACGATAAATGCAGGAGAGAATTTGCCTTTTCTATGAAAAGTGAAAACAGTAGCTCCCATGTTCCAAGGTCCAAAAAAGCTTGACCATGCAGCCTTTGCCCATCCAGTGTCAGAGATATTCCAGTGAACATCACCCGGCTTAAGGTCAAGCCAGAACTTACCAGTTATCACATGTGCAAGTGGATAACTGACCTGTGTGTGAAGCACCATTTTTGGAAGTCCTGTAGTGCCTGAGGTGAAAAAGATAAATGCAGGATCATCTGAAAATGTTCTTTCTCCTATGAATGCTTCGCTCTGAATAAGCTCATCGTAGCTTTTCCATCCTTCTTTTTTATCTATATTAATCAAAATGACATCTTTGCCGTATTTATTTACAGCCTCTTCAATTTTATCTGCATTCTCAGAGTTAGAGAAAACTGCCTTAATATCCGCTGCCTTTAATCTATATTCAATATCCTTTGCTGTCAAAAGAGTTGTTCCAGGAATTGCAACAGCATTAATTCTCATGATACCAAGAATTATCACCCACCACTGAGGAACATTTGGCAGTAATACTAAAATCCTGTCACCCTTTTGTATGCCGAGTTTTTTCAGCCCACCTGCCAATTTACTGGAAAGAGAAGTCAAATCCTGAAAGGAAAACTTTTTTACCTCTTCACCATTAGTCCAAATAAGGGCAGTCCTGTCTCCCCATTTGTCAAAGACATCCAATGGGAATGAAAATTTCTCTGGCACATCAATTTTAAAGTTTCTAATCTCCTCGTAATACTGTTCAATACTCTTCTCCATAGACCCCTCCAAAGAAATGTGAATAATTTTAAATCATAAAAAAAATGATAAAGATTAATCAAGAAATTTTTCTCTACAACTCTTCCTTTATTGACCCATCCTTTCATTTTGAGCCTCATCGTTCATACTTTCTGTCATCGCGAGGTTGAGTAGAGCTCTAAGATTCTCATTGTTGTTTAATTAATTATCCCCGTTTTACAGTAGAAAGATTTCAAGAAAATATCAAACAGGCTCTGAGGGCGGAAGGTTTTGTTCCTGTGGTTGAGCCTCTGTCTTCTGAAGAATTTGCTCTTGCTCAGGAACTTGTTGAGATGAAATATCTTTGTTTAAACGAATGTAATAAGACATAAATGCAGCCAGAACAACAAGGCTTATATAAATTTGGGCAAATTGGACAAAAAATTGATATACAGCTGCCAATGCAGTCCCTATGTGAGGCAAAATTGCGAATAAAGAGCCCAATGACAAAAGAAAACCACCTGTAAGAATATAAATGACAAAAAGTAGTCCTGCTCTTCCGATTGATTGTGGATAGGCAACAATGAATCTTTTAGTCTCTACAATAGCTTCCTTTAAAGAAAAATCTTTTACAAAAAATCCAAATAATCCAAAAAGAGTGTAAGTAATCCAGACAAGAAAAGATAAGATACTCGCTGTTAAAATAACCAGATAAATGAAAACATTAATAAAGGTAGAAAAAGCATGACTGTATTGTTCAATTATTTGTATAAAGTAAGAATTTAGCTCCCCTAACATAACCAACAGGGATGCACAAAGCAAGAAAACTAAACCAGAAAACAAGCTGAATAGTCCCACTTTCCAGAAAAATTTTCTCCCATATTTAGAAAAATCTTTCAGACTAAATATACTCCCTTCCTGCAGATAGGCATTCATAATTCCCAATGTACCAGCAAAAATATATATCCAAAAAGCAATTAGAGATAAAATATAAAGAATCAAACTCAGAAGAATGATAATTGCGAAAATAAAAAATTTCTTAAGAAGCGATACTGATGATATTAAAATTTCAAGGAAGCTACCTTTTAATATATCTGTAAGGTCAACACTAAAAACAACAAAAAATATTCCCAATGGAACTCCTAACATTAAGAACAAGCCGAAAAAGGAGAAAAACAGAAATAAAAAGTGAATAAAAATAAGCTGATAATTTTTGTGGACAGTCTTTAAAGCGTCATTTATGCATGTAAAAAGGTTCAACTTTTTCTAACACCTACTATTGAAATATCAAATTCATTAGCTTTTTTAACTACATCATCCCTGTCTACAAGAATTGTTTTTCCAGCCTCCAATGCCAAAACTGAAGCCTTTGATTCTATCATAACTAATATTGTATCCATTCCAGCAACAGGAGGGTCAAGCTTCATATTTTGCTGAGGTTTGCTTGTTTTTACTACCACGAAATCTTCAACAAATTTTCCAGCTCTAAGAATTGTCTCGTCTGTCCCTTCAATTCCTTCAACACTGATTACAGATTTATCTTTTACAATCACAGTTTGTCCGATGTCAAGCTCTCCAATTTTTTTAGCTATCTTAAAGCCGTACTCTATGTCTTGCCATTCTGCTCCTGAAGGCTTTCTTTTTGTGAGCACTCCTTCAGGCGTTAAAAGTTCTGGGCAGAACGCTCCGATGTCTACGACCTTTATGCCTTCCTTTTTAAGTTCCTTTTCTACAATCTTGAGCAGTTCGTTATCACCTTTTAATTTTGCGGAAAAAAGCATTTTTAATGCTCGCATATCCGGTTTGATTTTTTCCGTTTCAAAGATAATTTTTTTGGGAACTTTACCAGTAAGAAGTAATTGGCTTACTTTGTTTTTTTTTAAAAATTCAAGGACCTTCCCTACTTGTCCAATATTGATAAATTCAAATACATCACTCGTTTCCTTAAGCTCCTCATTAGCAAGGTCTTTCAGCCCAACAGTGATCACACGATATCCTCTTTTTTTTAGTTCCTTTGAAATAATTAAAGGAAGTTTGCCCTGTGCAGCGATAATTCCTATCTGCATATACCTCTTTTGTTTGCCTCTATAAACTCTATTAGATGCTTTATTTCAGGAATCTGGGGTAAATCTTCTTTAATTTTTTCAATAGCCTCCTTCAGCGAAAGCTTGCTTCTAAAAAGTATCCTGTAAGCTTTATTAAGAATGTCTATTGTCTCGTCGCTAAAACCTCTTCTTTTAAGTCCGACTTTATTAAGCCCGTAAAGCTTAGCTCTCGTCCCGGAAGCCATTGTGTAAGGAGGAATGTCCTGTCCTATTCCACTAAAGCCTCCAACCATTGCGTGAGCGCCTATTCTTGTGAATTGATGTACTGCAACAAGCCCGCCAATGAAAACATAATCCTCCACAATTACATGACCTGCAAGGGTGGCAAGATTTGCCATTATTACTGAATTTCCTATCTTGCAATCATGGGCAATATGAACATATGCCATTATGAAATTATTGTCTCCGATAACAGTCCAGCCATCACCAGATACTGAAGCTCTGTGAACTGTGACATATTCTCTTATAATGTTGTTATTTCCAATTTTTACACCAGTTGGCTCTCCCTTGTATTTCAAATCCTGAGGAGGGAAACCTATTGTTGCAAATGGAAAAATCTGACAGTTTTCTCCAATTTCTGTAATACCTTCAATTTGAACATGACTTATAAGCTTACTGCCTTTGCCTATTTTTACATTATCACCAACTATGCAGTAAGGTCCTATGATTACATCATCTCCTATTTCTGCCTTTGGACTAACTATTGCTGATTTATGTATATTTGACATTTATCCACCTCATTTTGTAACCATTGCTGTAAATTCTGCCTCTGTGGCAATTTTACCATCAACCTTTGCAAATCCTGCAAATTTCCATACATTCCCTCTTATATGTAAAACATTAACTTCAAAAACTATTTGATCCCCCGGAACAATAGGTTTACGAAATTTTACTTTTTCAATACTCATAAAGAGTACTCCACTGCCTTGCACTCCTGATTTGAATGCAAGAATTCCTGCTACCTGTGCCATTGCTTCTACAATTAAAACTCCAGGCATTACAGGATTATTGGGAAAATGTCCTTGAAAAAATGGTTCATTGATAGTAACATTTTTTATACCGATAACCTTTTCATTGGGTACAAATTCTATTACCCTGTCTACCAAAAGAAATGGATAACGATGGGGAAGTATGCTCATTATTTCTTTGATATCAATCATTTTCCTCCCTCCATTTTCTTTATTTTTTCTTCAAGCTCTCTTATTTTTTTACGCATCTCTGGAAGCTTTTGAAACAATGCATAAACCTTATAATATTCCCTATGATTCATTATAGGAGAACCACTATATACTCCCCGTTCTATCTTTCCGGACATAACTCCAGATTGGGCTGTTATTATAGTTCCAGCTTCTATTTCAGCATGATCAGCCACACCAACTTGCCCAGCCAAAATACATCCATCCCCAATCTTTGAACTTCCTGCAATTCCAACTTGGGCTACAATGATACAGTTTTTACCTATCTTTACATTGTGAGCAATCTGAACAAGATTATCAATCTTTGTTCCCGCACCAATAACTGTGCTTCCTGTTGTAGCCCTGTCTATGGTTGTACCTGCACCGATTTCAACATCGTCTTCAATTATTACAGTGCCAACTTGAGGTATCTTCTCATGTCTGCCCTCATAAAAAATATATCCAAAGCCGTCTGAGCCAATTACCGCACCTGAATGAATAATCACACGATTACCTATTTGAACCCTTTCTCTAATTGTAACATTGGAGTATAAAATGCATTCTTGCCCTACCCTGCTTTCCCGTCCAATAAATGTAAATGGATAGACAACTGTATTATCTCCTATTTCAACTTCTTCATCAATAAAGGCAAAAGGATATATGATGACATTCTTGCCTAATTTAGCAGTTTTTGAAATATATGCCTCACTGCTAATTCCCTTAAATGTATGGGGCTTAGTATAAAAAATTTTTAAAAGCTGTGCAAAAACAAACTTAGGATTATCAACTAAAAGCTGGCTACCCTCATAATCATCAATTATGTCTTTTGTAATAACTGCTGAGGCATTGCCATTTTTCAATTTTTCAATGGTTTTTTTTGACTCAATGTATGTTATATCTCCAATTTGAGCATCATCAATTCCTTTAACTCCAGTAATTTCAAGATTTGGGTCTCCAATAATTGTAGCATTAAAAATTTTTGATATTTCTGAAAGCCTCATTTCTTTCCTTTTGAAGCTGATGTTTTCTGATTGAACAGATTTATTATTTTATCCGTTATCTCAACATCTGGGGTTACATAAATGACAAGAGGCTCGGCTTTTTCTATAATCAAGTTATAACCTTCCTTTTGAGCAAATTCATTAATAATCTGTCTTATTTCCTTAAGTAGGCTTTGAGTAATTTCATTTTGCTTTTTCTGAAGCTCTACCTGATAATCAGCTGCAGTTCTTTGAAGTTCCCTTGCAAGTCTGTCAATTTCATCTTCCTTTGATTTCCTTGCATCCTCACTAAGCACTGCTTTTTTCTTATCATACTCTTCTTTCAGAGTCTGGATTTTTTTCTGTTTGTCCTCTAAAGTCTTTTGTCTTGCATCCAACATGCTTTGAAGTTCATTGACAGCCTTTTTCCCTTCTTCTGACTCATTGAGAACCCTGTAAAGGTCAACAACGCCCACCTTTAACTCTGCCTTTGCTATTGAAACAAATGAAAAAACAAACACAATACTTAATGCAACTGCTAAAAACTTTTTCATCTAATCCTCCCTATTGTTTTGATATTTTAGAAAAATGAACCAAAGCCAAACTCTATTTTGGATTTTGATTCTCCGGGTTTTCTGTTTAGATTTATTCCATAGTCAATTTTTAGTGGTCCCATTGGTGAAAACCATCTAAATCCAAAGCCTGCTGTATATTTTATATTTGAACTAAACTTATCTCCTTCGTTGTATCCTCGCCCAATATCAGTAAATATTAAACCCTTCAGCTTAAGCTCAGTCACTATTGGAAACAGATATTCAATATTAAAAATTAAAGCCCTCTTTGCACCAATTGGCTCATTCTTGCTGTCCTTTGGACCTGCTTCTCCATATCCCAATCCTCTTATTGTATCAAGTCCACCAACATAAAATCTCTCATACAGAGGATATTTTTTGCCAAATAGTGTATCTGACATACCAAGTCTGCCTCTTATATGTAAAGTTGACTCTTCAAAAATAGGAAAATACCAACCCAAATCAAGCAAACTCTTCCAAAATCCTGTATTTCCACCCAATCCTGCAACTGTCACACTTAAAGAATGTCTTCTTCCAGTTGAAGGATCAATGAAACTATCCCTTGTATCATTTACAATCTGAAATGTTATCGAGCTTGTTGTTAATCTGCCCTCCATATCTTTAAGCAATGTGTCTGCATCTTCATCCAAATCAGTCACATGGGATTTTTCTATCTCATATGTTACTGAAGCTGACCAATCCTCACCATATCTTTTACCAAAGGTTATTCCTGCTCCTGTACTTGTTTTAGTATAATTTACATATTCTCTTTTATGCCTATAAAGATTGAATCCAAATATAAGTGGTTTGTCAAGGAACCACGGGTCTCTGAATGCAATTGTATAGTAAGAACTTCTGCCTCCCAGCTCTCCTCTTAATGTTAAAGAGTATCCTCTTCCAAATAGGTTAGTTTGCGTAATATCAACCATACCTATTAAATTGTCTATGGAGCTATAACCACCACCTATTGTAAGCATTCCAGTAGGTTTTTCTTTTACTGTAACATCAAGGTCAACGATTTTCTGGTCAGCATTTGGTTTCTGATTTATATCAACTGTCTCAAAATATTGAAGGTCCTCAAGTCTTGTTTTGCTTTTCTTTATCTTTGACGCTGAATACTCATCACCCTCATCCACTCTTACTTCTCTTCTAATTACCTTATCAACAGTTTTGACATTTCCTGAAATATTAACCCTGCCAATTGTGTACTTATCACCGGGCTTTATATTGTAAATTACATCAACCGTTAACTTCTCTTCATTTGGAATAACATCTGGAGCAACAGAGGCAAGGGCATAACCTCTATCAGCATAATATAAGGTTATTTTTTCAACATCATTTCTCATGTTCTTTTTACTGAATACTTCACCAGACTTTAATTTTATCAGCCCCTTTACTTCCTCTTCTTCCTTTTTATCTCTTATTCCTTCAACCTTTACAGAGCTGACTTTAAATTGAGGTCCTTCAGAAATCGGAATAGTTATTGTCATCCATTTTTTATCTGCTGAAAAATCTATTTTTGGTTCACCTATTGAGACTTTCAGATATCCATTGTCATGGTAAAAGTCCTTTATCTTTTCCAAATCCTGAAGCATCTCATACTTTTTATAAAAACCGCTTCCTGTAATGAATGAGTAAAACTTTCTCTCAGAAGTAGCCATCACTTTTTTAATTTTCCTGCTTGAAATTGCCTTATTACCCTCAAATTTAATTTCTTTAATTTTCACCCTCTGATTCTCTTCAATAACAAAAATAAGGTCAACTTCATCTTCAGTCTTTTTCTTTAAAACAGGAACAATTTTGGCAAAATAATATCCCTCTGACTCATAAAAGGCTTTCAGTCTAAGTGAATTATCGTTTATAAGAGTTACATCAGCAATGGAACCTGCTGTGATTGTTACAACTTCCTTTAATTTCTCCTCATCATACTCTTTGTTTCCCTCAAAACTAACGCTTACAATTGTTGGCTTTTCTTTGACTGTATAGATAACTTTTACTCCGCCTTCAGATGGTTGTATATCAGCCTTGACATCCTCAAAATAACCCATGTTGTAAATAGCCTTGATGTCCTCAGAGATTTTTTCCTGAGAAATAACCTCACCAAGCTTCAAAGATATCTTATTCTTTACAGCTGCCTCTTCGATCCTTTTAAGTCCTTTGATTTCAATTCCTGTGACTAATGGAAGTTCTTGGGCAATGGCTTGAAGAGGAAATAATAAAAGGCAAATGAATATAAAAAAAATCCTTGTTTTCATAACACTACCTCTCATATGAAAGTTTTTTTCAGTATATCACAAGATTTCAAAAAATTTAAATACTTCAAAAAGCCGCTGATGAACAAGAGTTTGAATATCTTCCAAATCCTCCTCTGTATCTGCCTCAAAACGCAAAACCAAAGCAGGCTGAGTATTTGAAGCCCTTAGAAGTGCCCATCCTTTATTAAAACTGATTCTGACTCCATCAATAGTGCAACAGTCACTTGGTTTGAATAAGGATTTAAATTTTTCCACTATCATAAATTTTTTCTCATCAGGACAATTTATCCTAATCTCAGGAGTTGTAAACATAGTATTTATTCCTTTCAAAAGTTTTTGAAGACTGTAAGGCTCTCCCGATTTTTTGATTATTTCCATAAGCCTTAATGCAGCATAAATCGCATCATCATAGCCAAAATATCTATCGTTAAAAAAGATATGCCCGCTCATTTCTCCTGCAAGCAATGCACCTTCTTCTTTCATCTTCTTTTTTATGAGAGAGTGTCCAGTTTTCCACATTATTGGAATGCCGCCCATTTTCTCAATCTCATCATACATTATCTTTGAGCATTTAACTTCTCCAATTATTTTCGCTCCTTTTTGATTTTGCAAAATATCTCTGGCAAACAAAATTGTTAGTCTGTCGCCCCATATAATTTCTCCATTTTCGTCAATTACTCCTAATCTGTCAGCATCTCCATCAAAGGCAATACCAACATGAGCATTGTTCTCGGTGACCGCATTTTTAAGGGCTTTTATATTTTCCTCTACAACTGGATCAGGATGATGATTGGGGAATTTTCCATTAGGTTCGCTAAAAAGTTCAATTACCTCTGCTTTGAGAGATCTAAAAATCTTTGGCGCTACAATACCTGCTGTTCCATTGCCTGAGTCTATCGCAATTTTTACTCCCTCAAAGGATGAAAAATGCTCCGTCATAAAATTTATATACTCGTCAATTATGTTATATTTTTCTACTGTTGCCTTTGAACTTGATACAACAAAATCGTTATTCTCTATGATAACCTTTAATTTCCTTATCTTCTCACCAAAAATTGTTTCTCTTCCTACACTTAGTTTAAATCCATTAAACTCAGGTGGATTGTGGCTCGCAGTAATCATGATTCCGCCATCAACAGGCAATCTAAATAGTGAAAAATATTGAATTGGAGTTGGGCAAAGACCTAAATCTATTACATTAACTCCGCAGTCTGTAATACCCTCAATTAAAGCTCCTTTCAATGATTCCGATGAAAGCCTAACATCCATGCCTATGGATATTCTATCTGGTATTCTTTCAGTTTCTTTATTAATGAGCGATATAAATGCTTTTCCCAGTAAATAAGCAAAATCTTCTGTAATCTCTTTTCCGTAAATACCTCTTATGTCGTACTCTCTAAATATTTTGTCTTCCATAGACATCCTCAAATCTTTTTATGTCATCTTCCTCAACATACTCACCAACCTGCACTTCTATTATTTCAAGAGGAATTTTACCGGGATTCTCCAATCTATGAAGCGTGCTTTTTGGCACATACACAGACTCATTTTCATGAACAAAAATCTCCTTATTTCCAATGGTTACTTTAGCTGTACCCTTTACAACTATCCAATGCTCAGACCTGTGATGATGCATCTGAAGGGAAAGAGAAGCCTCTGGACTTACAGTTATACGCTTAATCTTGTATCTTTCTCCCTTTTCAAGAAGTGTAAAACTACCCCAAGGTCTGTATGATACAACATGTTCTTCAACAAGTGATGAACCCTTTTCAGAAAGTGCATTCACTATATCCTTTACTTTTTGACATTCTCCTTTCTTAGCTATTAAAAGAGCGTCTTCTGTCTCAACTACAATTGTATCTTCAAGTGCGATTGTAGCTATAAATCTTTTATTACCCAAAATCATTGTGTTTTTTGTATCTATTTTTATATGTTCTGAAGTTGCGGCATTGCCTTGTTCATCTTTTTCAAGAATATCATATAGACTTTCCCATGAACCTATGTCAGACCACAAAATACTAAGGGGCAGAAGAACAGCTTTGTCAGTTTTCTCCATAATAGCATAATCTATTGATATTTCGGGAAATTCTTTAAATTTATCCAAAAATTCAGCATACGATAGCTCAAGGTTATTGCCAATTTCGGGAATATATTTTTTGAACTCATTTGTAATCAAAGAGGCAGTGAAGGCAAACATGCCAGAGTTCCAGTAGTAGTTGCCTTGTTTCAAATATTGCTTTGCAGGTTCTAAGTCGGGTTTTTCAGTAAAACTTTCTACTCTATGAAATGTCTTATTTTTTATTCCTAATTCCTTGCTTTTTACTTTAATATAACCATATCCTGTTTCAGGCTTTTTAGGGATGATACCAAAAGTGACGATGTATCCTTTTTGGGCGAGCATCTCGGCTTTTTCTATATATTTCAAAAACTCTTCATCAGGCGAGATAAGATGGTCAGATGGGCAAATCATAAATACATCACTTATTGATGCGCCATTTTCAAGGGCAAACTTTACTCCAAGTGCAATTGCAGGAGCGGTGTTTTTGGAAGCGGGCTCTAAAACTACATGAATTTTTGGATTTGAATTGATTTTTCTCAAAATTTCATCAATCTGGTTGAACACATAGAATTTGTATTTCTCATTGGTTATGACAAAAATTTCTGAATTTTTATATCCTGCAAGTCTCTTTATAGTTTTCTGAAAAAAACTCTCTTGAGGATTTTCCTTTGAAACAGGCAGTTTTAAAAACTGTTTGGGAAAATTCTTTCTTGAAAGGGGCCAAAGCCTTGTGCCAGAACCACCAGCCAAAACTATAAATTTCATAAGCCCTATTCCTTAATAAAACCGTAGTTTTTTAATTTATCCAAAAGTCTGCTTTCCTTTGTAACTTTCATTTGACTGACAAATTTTTCTACGTATTTAGCTATTATATCAGATTCAAGATTAACCTTGTCTCCTATTTTTTTTGTACCTATGGTTGTCATTTTTGCTGTATGTGGAATGATTACAACGGTAAAGGATGAAGGATAGAGATCAACTATTGTGAGGCTAATTCCATCAATAGCGATTGAGCCTTTTTTTATACAGTATTTAAGAATTTCATCTGGAGCTTCAATTTCTATTTGCCAGTAATCTCCCTTCTGTTCAATCCTTTTAATTGTTCCAATCCCTTCTACATGTCCTGAAACAAGATGTCCACCAAGCCTTGTATTAAGTGTAAGAGCTGGTTCAAGATTTACTATGTCTCCCTTTTTTAGCTCGCCAAGTGTTGTCTTTTGAAGAGTTTCATAGGATACATCAAAGGTTATTAAGCCTTTTTCCTTATTAATTTCCGAGACAGTAAGACATGCTCCATTAACAGCAATGCTATCACCGAGGGATGCTTCTTTGATAACTTCATTAGAAGTAATCTTTAACCTTGCTCCTGAGGGTAGCTTTTTTATTTCATAAACCTTACCGAGTTCTATAATTATTCCAGTAAACATTACTTTATTAGTTTACCAATTCTTTCCAATCTTGGCTTATTTTTTTCACTATCCCAAGACCAGTAAATGATTAATGCCTTTCCTTTAACATCCTTGACGTCCACAAAACCCCAAAATCTACTGTCATAGCTTTGATCCCTGTTGTCTCCCATGACAAATAATTTTCCCTTTGGCACATGGATTGGTCCAAAATTATCACGGGGGTCAATCTCTCTTGGATGAATGTAAGAATCACTATGCCTGATATAAGGCTCTTTAAGTTCAACTCCGTTTACATAAATCTTTTTATCCTTTCCAACAATGACATCACCCTCTACGCCAATAACTCTTTTTATAAAATCTCTGCTCGGGTCTTCTGGATATTTGAATACTATTATCTCACCCCTTTTTGGCTGGTTAAATACAAGTATTTTGTTGTCTGTAAAAGGAGGCTTAACACCATATATAAATTTTGTCACAAGAAGATGGTCACCAATAAGCAATGTGGGTATCATTGAACCAGATGGAATTTTGAATGCCTGAATAATGTATTCTCTGATAAAAAGAGCAATCAGGATGGCTATTGCTATGCTTTTGATATAATCAAGAATTTTTTTTGCTGTCAATTTTCCCTCCTACTCTACTTTGAGAACTGATAAAAAGGCTTCCTGAGGAAGCTCTATTTTTCCTATTTGTTTCATTCTTTTTTTACCTTCCTTTTGCTTTTCAAGTAATTTTTTCTTCCTTGTTACATCACCGCCATAACATTTTGCAAGAACATTTTTTCTGAGAGGTGCAATGCTTTCACGGGCAATAATTTTTCCTCCTATTGCAGCTTGAATTACTACTTCAAAAAGTTGTCTTGGAATGACTTCTCTTAATTTCTGAGCTATTGCCCTGCCTTTGTAATAAGCCTTATCCTTATGAACAATTACAGAAAGAGCATCTACCTGTTCACCATTTATCAATATATCCAGTTTGACAAGGTCGCTTTTTTTATAACCAAGAAACTCATAATCCATAGAAGCATATCCCTTTGAGAGGGATTTTAGTTTGTCATAGAAGTCCCAAAGAATTTCATTTAAGGGCATTTCGTATACCAGAAGCACCCTGTCTTTTGATATATATGAAAACTCCTTCTGAATTCCTCTTTTTTCCTGACAAAGCTTTAAAATCTCACCAACAAAGCTTTCTGGAACAATTATGGATACTTTCATATATGGTTCTTCTATGCTTTCTATAATCTTGGGCATTTTGCTCGGATTATCAATTAAATAACTTTTACCGCTTTTTTCAGTCACTTTATATCTAACAGTTGGTGCTGTACTGATAAGGGATAAATTGAACTCCCTCTCAAGCCTTTCTTTGATAATTTCCATGTGAAGAAGTCCAAGAAATCCGCATCTGAAGCCAAATCCTAAAGCTGCGGATGTCTCTGGCTCAAAGAAAAAGGAAGAATCGTTAAGTCTCAGTTTTTCAAGGGCTACCTTAAGTTCTTCATACTGATGGCTTTCTATTGGGTAGAGTCCGCAGAAAACCATAGGCTTTACTTCCCTAAATCCGGGAAGTGGCTCTTTAGCAGGATTTTTTGCATCAGTAACAGTATCACCAATTTTAGTGTCTGAGATATTCTTAATACCTGCAACAATGAAACCTACTTCTCCTGCAGAGAGCTTTTCTATCTCCTTTGGCAAAGGCGTCAAAATTCCAAGTTTTTGAACTTCATATTCTTTCCCCGTGGCAAAAAGTCTTATACGCATACCTTTTTTAACTTCTCCATCAAAAACTCTAACAAGAATAATTACTCCAAGATAGTTGTCAAACCAAGAGTCAAAAATCATTGCCCTTAAAGGTGCGGTAGGAACTCCTTTTGGAGGAGGAATTATTTTTACAACTGCTTCCAAAATCTCCTTTGTACCCACTCCTTCCTTTGCAGAGGCAAGTATTGCTTCAGAAGCATCAATTCCAAGAATATCCTCAATCTGTTGCTTAACCCTTTCAGGATCAGACTGGGGAAGGTCAATTTTATTAATTACTGGTATGATTTCATGGTTGTGATCAATAGCAAGATAAGCATTTGCAACTGTCTGAGCCTCCACTCCCTGAGTAGCATCAACCACAAGAAGACTTCCCTCACAGCAAGCTAAAGAACGGGACACTTCATATGAAAAGTCTACATGACCCGGAGTATCAATTAAATTAAGAATGTATGTCTCACCATCATCAGCTTTGTAAGTGAGTCTTACTGCATGGGCTTTGATGGTAATGCCCCTTTCTTTCTCAAGGTCCATTGAATCAAGAATCTGTCCCATTTTACCGCCGAGATTAACAGCACCAGTATATTCGAGCAGTCTGTCTGCAAGAGTTGATTTACCGTGATCAATATGGGCAATTATTGAGAAATTTCTTATGTTTTTCATGGCTTTCTATTGGAGAGAAGAGCAACAGCCCCTAAAATTCCACCTACATCTACGAGATTTGAGTTGACAATATTTACTTTATCAATTAAACCTTTCATTGCTCTCCTTTTAGCTTCTGAAATAGCTGTTTCCACATAAATATTTACTGCCTTAGAGACTCCGCCGCTTAAAATTATCTTTTCTGGTCCAAAGATATTTATGAGAGTTGAAATGCCTGCACCGAGAGCCTTACCTGCGTCTTTTAATACACTTCTGCAGACAGGGTCTCCATCCATAGCAACATTATATATATCCTCTGTTGTTACTTTGTAGAAATTACCTTCATACAAAGTTTTAACAATACTGTCTTCACCCTTCTCAACTTTTTCAATTAAACTCTCTTTGATAGCCCTTCCTGAAGCATATACTTCAAGGCAACCTGTGCTTCCGCAGTTACAAGTTCTTTCGCTTTTGAAGTTGATTGTTATATGTCCGACCTCCATTGGCAAATCAGCAATCCTGCCATTTAACCAAATACCACCGCCAATCCCGGTGCCAATAGTCATTAAAATAAAGTTTGAGCAATTTTTTCCTTCTCCAAAAATAGCCTCTGCTAATGTTGCCACAGTTGCATCGTTTTCTACTGCCACATCAACTTTATATCTTTCTTCAAATGCCTTCTTTAGAGGAAAGTCATTAAAAAAGGGAATATTTGCAGTCTTTATTACATTTCCATCTTTATCCACAAGTCCTGCTATTGCAACTCCTATTCCTATAACTTTATACTCCCTGAAAATAATGTCCAATTCCTCAAATATTGTCTCAATTGCTTTGTCTGTAGTGGCAATTTTAGAAAACTTAATGATACTTCCCTCAGAGGAAACTACTCCAATTTTTATATAAGTTCCGCCTATGTCTAATCCTATGGAATGCATATCATAAAAGAATATTATATCATAGTTTTTGAATTCTAAGCTCTATGGTTTTAAACCAAAAAGCAATAGAAATCCAAAAATCGGTCAAACCATTTTAAAATAAAGTATTTTTTCGTTATTGCGAGCCTTACTGAAGGACACTTTTTCCATCATTGAGAGCGAAGCAATCTCGTCTTTTACTTTTCACTTCCTACTTCTTCAAGTTTTACCACCTTTTAGAGACTGCTTTGCCTCCATCGTAGGGTTGCAGTGACGCATGTCTATCTCTATTTTCGGATTCATCTTAAATTAAAAAATTTAATAATCAAAATGTTAAAATTTATTCTATAAGTTGCTAAAATTTTGAATCAGGAAAGGAAGATGAGTTGGAGAGAAAATATTCATTTTGTGTTAATTGAGCCAAAAGAACCCGGAAATATTGGTTCATCCGCAAGGGCAATAAAAAATATGGGTTTTACTAAACTTGTACTTGTAAATCCTCCCAAATTAACTGATGAAGCTTTCTGGATGGCTTGGAGAAGTAAAGATATCATTGAGAACGCTCAAATTTACAATGATTTTTATTCTGCAATAAAAGATAAGTCACTCATCGTAGGAACAACAAGAAGGCGAGGTTCAAAAAGAGGCGCCATAGTGGATGTAAAAGAAGCAGTAAAAAGGATTTATGAGGTGGCTCAAAATAATAAGGTGGCAATTCTTTTTGGAAGAGAAGACAAAGGGTTATTCAATGAAGAAGTTGAAAAATGCGGTTTTCTAATCACAATTCCCACTTCAGAATTGCAACCGTCACTAAATCTAAGTCAGGCAGTTTTAATAGTTGCTTATGAACTAATGAGATGTGAAGAGCATGAAGACTATCATATGGAAAGGCAGTTTTATGTTGAGCAATCTGAGCTTGAAGCTCTTTATCAAAGACTTCATCATGTATTAAAAAAGATTGGTTACATTCCAGATAATCCCGATATTGAGAAGAGAATTATTAATAATTTAAGGCATTTCTTTGGAAGAACAGGAATCACTTTTTGGGAATTAAAAATGTTACATGGATTGTGCACACATCTTGAGGAATTAATGAATACCAAGAAAGATAATCTTTAAAAACATAAATTGCCTGGTTCTGAATTGTTGTTGCAAATGGTCGCTGAGTTTTCGGCTTACCAAAGGCTTAGTATCCGAATCATTTTCGCTTTTTCCTTTTACGCCTAAAATCGTCATTGCGATGTCTCCTCTTTGTCATAATTGCAAGCGAAGAAAGGCAATCTCATCTTTTCGCTCCTAAAAAAAGATTGCGAACCTCACTTCGGTGAAGTTCGCAATGACTCTCCCTAATAGTTATTGCGAAGAGCGTCAGCGATGAAGCAATCTCTTCAAAGAATAGAGAGAACACTTGGATTGCTTTGTAAGCCTCATGATGAAAGAAAAGAGGATCAAACAAAATTGTACATTTTAAGGTTTATAATACTTTTTCTTTTTAGGCATGTATTCTTGCTCTACGTAGCCACCAAAGTTATGGGGATATTTATAGCCCTTGCCATGACCAAGAAGTTTTGCTCCTTGATAATGAGCATCTCTTAAGTGTTCTGGAACTGACTGCGTTCTCTCCTTTTGGATGTCCTCTAATGCTTCTTCAATGGCTCTGTAGCAGGCATTGCTCTTAGGAGCAAGGGCAACATAAATTGCAGCCTGTGCAAGAATAATTCTTGCCTCTGGCATTCCAACCTTTTCAACAGCCCCTGCTGCTGCGGTTGTTAAAACCAAAGCCATTGGATCAGCATTTCCAACATCCTCGCTTGCTGCTATCATTATTCTTCTTGCTATAAATCTTGGGTCTTCACCTGCGTAAATCATTTTGGCAAGCCAGTAAATTGTAGCATCTGGATCACTTCCCCGCATGCTCTTTATGAAAGCACTGGCGGTGTCATAATGCTGATCCCCTGCTTTGTCATATACAATGTGCTTTTTCTGAATACTCTCTTCAGCGATTTTCATATCTATGTTAATCACTCCGTTTTTATCTGGTTCAGTGGTTAAAACAGCAATTTCAAGGGCAGAAAGAGCCTTTCTTGCATCCCCATCTGAAGATTTTGCAAGATGCTGAATTGCATCATCAGTGATACTGACTTTAAAGTTTCCCAAGCCTCTGTCTTTATCTTGCAATGCTCTTTTTAAAATAGATATGATTTCTTCTTCAGTAAGAGGTTTAAGCTCAAATACATGACTCCTTGAGAGAATTGCGCTGTTAAGATAGAAAAAAGGATTTTCTGTTGTAGCACCTATTAGTATAATATTTCCTTCTTCAATATCTGGAAGGAGAGCATCCTGTGAAAGCCTGTTAAGTCTGTGTATCTCATCAATAAAGAGTATTGTTTTCTCGCCCTTTGATTTTCTTTGTCTGGCTAAAGACAGATTTCTCCTGATCTCTTCTATATTTAAAGTAGATGCATTAAGCCATTGAAATATAGCTTTTGTTCTATTGGCAATTATTCTTGCAAGGGCAGTTTTCCCAACTCCTGGTGGACCATAAAGTATAAGAGAGCTTATTCTATCTGATTCAATAGCCCTCTTAAGAAGCTTTCCTTCGCCTAAAATATGCTTCTGTCCAACATATTCCTCCAAGGTTCTTGGAGCCATTCTATAAGCAAGGGGATGAGACTTAGAAACAGTATTTTGTTGGTCAAACAAACTGCTCATTTGATTTTGCCAAGCATCTTGATGAAGGCTTTAAGTAATGCAATATCGTGGTCACCTTTTTCTCTAACGATTATAGACAAAGCAAAAAATGGAGTGTATGGAGGTTTATATGGTCTTCGGGTAGTTAAAGCATCGTAGCAGTCAGCTATTTCAGTTATTCTTCCAAAAAGACTTATCTCATTTCCCTTTAATCCATATGGATAGCCCCTACCAGATAGCTTCTCGTGATGATGAAGCTCTGCCTCAAGAGATTTTGGAGATATAGACTTGTTTTGACTAAGTATTTCATAGCCTAAAATTACATGTTTTTTAATAAAATTGTATTCGTAGTCAGTCAGTTTTCCCTGTTTATTCAAAATTTCATGAGGAATTTCAGCCTTTCCTATATCATGCAACATAGCTCCAACACCAAGTTCAAATATTTCCTCTTTTTTTAGTCCAATATGAATGCCAAGTCCTATTGCAAGAGTTCCAACATTTATACAATGAGTATAAGTATAATAATCATATCCGCGTAAAGTTAGAAGTTCATATATTGAATCAGGGTTATCACTTAAAGTAACCATGATATTTTCAACAACCTTTTCCATCTTCTTGATTTTTTCACCGCTTCTTGGGTCAGATAGCAATTCCTTCATGTGAGCCTTAGCACTCTCTTTGGTAATTAAAGCAAGAGTTTCCTTGTCTTCTGAAATTTCTTTGCTTTTTTCTAATGAAAGAAGATAATCTTCGTATTTGGGAAGGTCTTCTTTCCTTATTAATAAGTCACCTTCTTGAGGAAGTTGCTCTATTGATATAGATTTTGGATTTGTATCTGAGGAATCAAATACTGGTGTAATATTCCAGTCCTTCAGTAAATAAAGGGAAAAATTTATTTCTGTCCCGGGAATCAAAAGATTTTTATCTATTTGAAAATATTGCTCCTTTGCAAATGAATAATTTTTGAATAGCACTGGTGATTCAAGGATTGACTCTTTTTTAAAGGGTTGTTTTATATAATTCTCAAGTTTAGATGTTTCCTCCGATTCAATGTAGACTGAAGAGATATCCTGTTCAGAAAGTATCTGAAGATCTAAATTAGAGATAATCGTTCCTTTGTTAAAGAGCTTTTTTACAATTCCACCGTCTTTAGTGTAAACATCAAAGGGCAATGGTTTTTTTGCTTTGATAACAGAAGCATTTATTTTTACTAACTCGGGTGATGAGAGCTTCTTGACCTGAGATTTAAAATTAACTGCCATATCTTATTATCGCATAATGGGTGAAATTTTTAGTAGATAACCGAAAAAATAGAGATAGACACTCGTCACTGCGAGACCCCCTGTTGCGAGCGATAGCGTGGCAATCCAACAATTCGTCACTGCGAGCCAATCGATGTGGCGAAGCAGTCTCTAATTGGTAACTGGTGAATGGTGATTCGTGGATGGTGAACACCTCTCCTTAATTGCGAGGATACCCCCTCTCCGTCATTGCGACTCCGAGCGAAGCGAGGAGGAAGCAATCTCGTCGTCATAGTGCCATAGAGCGACAGTGCTACAGAGCGACAGCTTAGAAATCCAAAGCAATCTCGTCTTTCTATCCCCCGTCACAAAAAAGAGATCACTTCGGCTTGCTAAAGCAAGCCTCGTTATGACGGGAAAAAGTTGCTTTGCAAGCCTCGTGATGACAGGCAGAGGGGTCATTGCGAGGGCACGTAGTGCCCGAAGCAATCTCTAAATATTCGTAAAAAGTAAGACATGAGACGTAAAAGGCAAACGGAGAGATTGCTTCGCATCCTTCGGATGCTCGCAATGACAGCAAAAAAATACTTAATTTTCAAATGGTTATATCAATTATTGGATTTCTATCTCTATTTTTCGGTGTTTCATACGCAAATCTCATCTGAAACATTTGTTGAAGTTCATACAATACGGCAAATGGATAGAGGTTGACTACAATCGCCTTTATGTTCATAGTGCATTGGGATATAAGAGTCCAGAGGAGTTTGAGATGTTATACTATAAAGAGGCAGGCAGGAGAATAGCATGCCCTCTACACATTTAAGACATCAAAAATGTCCAACCAAAGGTTAAAAGTTGCAGTTGTGGGCTTATCAAGTTTTAGTTTTAATCTGGCGTGTAAGAGGTAATGTATTGCCCTGTTTTATAATTTCTACTGCCTGAGCAAAACGTCTGTGGAAAGTGGTTTCAGTTAATGTTGTCGCAATGTTTGTTGCTATTCTTCTTTTTGTAATAATAGTAACACGTGTACTGTCTTTGTCAATAGGTTCTATCCATGCTCCCATAACTGATCCATAAGACACAAGATTCATTCCACTACTTGCGAGCATATAACCCTCTGATTTATGCTCCTCAATAGCATCAGCACCTTCCCAACGAAAAACTTTTTTTGCAATCTCCCATGCTTGCTCAAAATTAACAGGATATATTTTTGTTGTTCCTTCCCCAGCTTCTTTAGCTTTTACTACTTCACTCAATGTTGCACATCCATAAAGTAATGTCATTGACAAAATCAGCATAAATACAATTAAGCATTTTTTTAATTTCATATGATCACCTCCCTTTCTGCCCACAACTGCAATGAAAAGTTAAAAAAATATCTTTTTATTTTACAACACTAGTAGCCTATTTTGGATACTTGTAGACTAGGCTTTTCAGGCAAAATCCTTCCATCCCTTTGCTTTTAGCTATTCAATCTTTTTGTTGTTTTAACTGTGACTATTATTAGAATCTGACCTTAATGAGATAAATGCCTTTTTATTTAGACTTGATATAGGATAAATGAAAACGCCAAAATTCAAGACCTGACCCCCCAATTCTCCCACTTTCGATTTTTCAGATGCTTCAACTATTTATTTACCTCTTCAATGATTCTTATTTCGTCTTCGGTTAAATTGTAAAGTTTGTAAACTAACTGATCAATCTCCCGCTCCCACTGACTAGTATCTGCCTGGGGATTTTGCTTTTTGGCAGAAAGGATTTTATCTACCAATGCTTCTATTTGCTGAACGATGGGATGATTGGAGGGGGTGATGGGGGGAAGGGGCAGCCTTTCAATAAAATCTCCAGATAAATATAACCCCTTGCTTCCAAGTTGATGCGCTGAACTCCTTGCAAACCACTCAACTAATTTAGAATTTATGACTCCCATCAGATAAATTAAATCATTTCCAGTACACACAAAACAAGTCTTTTGCAAATAGATTCCTGGTGGTACAAAACACATTTTAACTGTTTGCGTGGTTTCAGCCCACACTACCTTCTCCTTCTCAAACT